>CAZUDD010000160.1:0-3646 GCA_964619665.1 uncultured Desulfurococcaceae archaeon
ACGCCGGCCTTCCACGCCGGAGATCCCGGGTTCAAATCCCGGCCGCCGCACCAAAACCAAATAGAATTCTTCTCAACCATATCCTAACTAGCGCAAGTCTCGATGAGAATAGGATAAGACACATCATTGTGATAGTTATAGTCCATGTGCTCTGATCAATATTCTCTTAAGAATGTCTTTATCGACGTCTACCAATGCATTTTCAAGATTCCTCCTATATGTATAGGCATCTCCTACATGCTCTTCCACTCTATCTATTGTTACTCCTAGACTTCTTAACGATGGTATTTCAAGCTGTCTGTATATAGACAATAGCTTTTCTACAACGCTATGTGGAGTATCAACATTGAAGATCTCTAACAGTATTCTCATAGTATTTCTTGGTATATGGTCTAGAAGTTCTTCAATGAAATAGGGTAGTAATACAGCATTTGCTAATCCATGGTGAATCCCGAATTTTGTTGTTAGATAGTAGCCTAGTGCATGAACAATGTTTGTACCGGTAGTATTTATTGCTAGGCCAGCTAGTGTTGCTGCAACATGGAGTTTTTTAAGAGCTTCTTTTGATCCTTTAACAGCTTCAATGATGTTGTTGAGTATAGTTTTTGATGCTTGTATAGCAAAGCTATTGCTTAGCACTGTTGCTTTTCTCGATAATATTGCCTCTATAGCATGTGAGAGTGCATCAAGAGCAGTCCAAGTAACAAGTTCTTTTGGTAGATGCCTCAAAACCTCTACATCTAGAATAGCTATTCTAGGTATTATTGAAGAACCAACTATCGTCATCTTCTTCTGTTTTATAGGATCCGTTATCACGGCATATCTAGTTACTTCACTACCAGTACCACATGTTGTTGGTATCGCTATTATTGGTATAATCTCTTCGCTAACTGCACGTGGATAGAAGTAATCTGAAGTCTTACCACCCAATGTCGCAACTACAGAAGCTGCTTTTGCAGCATCAATAACACTACCACCTCCAAAAGCAACAACTACATCAGCTCTAAACTCCTTTAACCTCAATGCTATCTCATCACACTGAACAGTATCAGGATTAGGCTTTACTCCTTCATACAACTCTACATCAAGGCCCCTACTCTTTAATGAATTGGCAATCAAATCCACATAACCATACTTTCTTGCAAATCTACGACCAACAACCACAAATACTCTCCTACCATATCTTGATGCATATTCACCAATATCATAAACAGCATTTTCTTTTAATACAATGGTATTTGGGAATAGATGCTCAAAAGCCATGTTATCACCTTATACCTCTACAGCTTTTCTCCATAAATCTTCGAATAGTTTCACTATTTTCTCTACAGTATCTGGATTCGATGAAATTATTGAAACCTCTATGTTCCACCATAAACCACTTTCAGTCCAATTATGAGATCCTATAACAACGTACTTTCTATCTATGATCAAGATCTTTGCATGGAGATCTTCCCTAAAACTCCATATCTTTATCTTAATACCACAGGATTTTAGATATTCAATTGTCTGTGGATATACACTATACGTCTTATCATCTACTAGAACACGCACTTCAACACCACGCCTATACACACTACAGAGCCTATCTAACAATTCATTGACTGGATCTACAGGATCTCTAGGATCATACTTTATCAAAAACATAGCTACATACACACTACTATTTGCATGTTCAATAAGCTTCATAACTGTAGAAACATAGTCACGCTTAATGACAACTCTATCAAAAGGTATAGTTATGCTCACTATTTGAATAGATGAAGCTATTGGAGTTACAGTTCTCGTTACCGTTAGCGTAGGCTTAATACCTATGGTTATTACATAGATAGCACATCCTGTAATGAATAGTAGGAGTATAGCGATGTATAGTGGTATTGACTTCTTCACGAAGTAGTAAAGAGATTTCACTCCTATATCACCAAACAGATCTCTAAAACTATAATCAAGACAATAAAACCTTTGAGTATAGCTACCTATAGAAACACTACGATGAAGACCGCCTGAGCTTCTGAAATCATGATGAGCTCTTGCACTCGCGGATTTGAGCCACAATTACGTACTACGAATCTTATTTAGTCATACAGTACAGGTTAAGGGTATTATGGAGAGTATAGCTATGGAGAAGTAATAGCCGAGTATTATCTATCCATGTTATGCTCTTACATTGTGTAAATCTAGATATCCAAGTTCATTACCACCAGCTTATAGGGAGTCAATAGTGTGTTTTTTGACTATATTAAAGCTAAGAGGATCTGTTGATATAGAAACAATTGCTAGAACTTTACATAAACTTGGTTTCGAGGTAAGAACTCTTAACCATGATTTTGAACCGAGGATTATTGAGGCTAGATATGGCAATGCAAAAATGGTTCTTCACATACACAAAGATAGTCGTCTAGATATCCGAACAAGTGACTATGGTGAAGAATGCATAGAGCATTTCTTAAAAATTGTTAAGACACTACGTAAACTGAAACTTCATCCCAAGATAATGTACTTCTTAAGTCCATACATATATGCTTACGAAGATAAACCCGGTAAAGCCAAGTTGTTCTTTAGAATTCTTGGTTTTGAAGTTGAAGAACTATATTCAGGTAGATGTGGATAAAGCTCTAGGGATCTATTTGCAGATACACATAGACGATGTGGCTTTTGGCTACATAGTTATCAACGGTAAAAGATATGACCATGACGTGGTTATATGTGGAGATAAAGTCTTAGAAAGACCTAAACATCTTTCAAAGGATAAAAAGAGTATTTATGGTCATACTCCACTTACAAGAAAAGAAGTTGAGAATATTATTGAGATGTGTAGAGATTTCGATGTTGTCATCATAGGTAAAGGTCTTTATGGAGCTCTACCAATACTTGATGAAGTAATGACTTTGTTTAGAGATCTCGGTAAAGATGTTTTAATTGAATTAACACCTAAAGCTATTGAGATACTCAACAATATGTTGTCATCTGGAAAAAGAGTTCTTGGAATTATCCATATAACATGTTAATTATTGAATTGAGGATGTTGAGCTATGGGTATATTCAAGGTGATAAAGTATGGAGATGTAGATAGGAATTTCATCGAGTTTATTGAAAGAACTGTAACCAACTTTTTTCAACAGATTACCGATATAGACTACGTTGAGATACTAGTATTTGCATCTAGTAAAGACAAAATGTCTTTCCTTATCGATGAAGCGAAGAGACTGGGTATTATAGTCATTGGAGATTACATAACACTACATGAAGCATGGAGAGGTTGGCCTAGAATTCACATTGATTTTGAACGAGCTTCAAAACTAAGTAGAGACTCCTTAAGGGCACTGCTATTCCATGAGCTTGCACACGCATATCTACATGGTTCAATAGGAAGCTATATCATAACTATAGACTTGGAACTAGCTAAAGCCTTAGGATACAATGAGTACTCTAAAGCTATATACTTAGCATCCTCAATAGTCAAGGATCTAGATGTGGTAAAGTTTTTAATGAAAAGAAATGCTGTAAAAGAAGTCTTAGACTATATCGAATTTGTAGTAAAAGATCTTAAAGATATCAAGTGTTTCGACTTAGTCAACACTATGAGGTTTCTGAAATTGTATCTACCATTCATATTATCAAAGAGTTTTACTCAATTGAGTATAGC
>CAZUDD010000161.1:0-3631 GCA_964619665.1 uncultured Desulfurococcaceae archaeon
TAGAAGATCAAGTATAGCATTGCTTATCGATGATGTTTTTCAGGTTATTGGAGTTGAAAAACAGGTTGTTTCTACATATGTTAAATCTGCTTTAAATTTGATTGAGTATCCAGTAGCTGAATACGATAGAATTGCTGTAATCATTACTACAAGTGAAGGTTTATCTAGGTATGAGATTGGTAGACATTCATGGTCTATAATCTATGGTATTTGGAATATGTCTAGAGATGGTTTTGAAGAACTATACAACAAGATTCCAGGTACTAAGCCTAGTTTTGATGATGTTTGGAGATTTGTTGGTGGTAATCCTCGTTATCTAGGTATACTCTACGAATATTCATGGGATATAGATAGAGTTGTTGATCTCGTTATCAGGTCTAGAGGATTAAAGAAGTTTATAGCTGAACTAAGTGATGAAGAGAAAGAAGTTTTGATCAGAATGGTTGATAATCCAGACTATCTATGGTATAGACTACGAGATTACAGTGAGCTAGCTAATAAACTAGTAAAACTCAATCTAATTGTTCTTGATCTCTTTGATAGGTCTACAACAGCTTGGATAGATACTCCACCACCACAAAGAGATATAGACCTAGGTATTGGAGAACATGTAGCCTGGCAAACACCTATACATAGAGAAGCCATGAAACAAACACTGAAAATCACTGCTTAAACTGTTGTTACTCAATAATTATGTAGTTGTTTGCTATATCCAAAGTCTATTCATCGAGTATCTCTATCAAGATCTTCTTATCCTCAATAACGACTCTAACTCTTTTACCTTCAAGATCTCCAAGAAGTTTGAGAAAACTAATACCTTTACCATCCCATACCTCATGGTGAATTCTAGAGAGTTCTTCAAATGATCTTGGATCGATTTTCTCTGGATGAACAAAGATATCATCTCCAGAATAGGGATAGAGATAGATATAGCCTTCAACAACTCTCTTCTTAGAGTTCTCCATATATCATCACTGTAGAGAATAGCTGTACTAAGCGTTATAAAGTTAAGAAGACTTTGAGAAAGACATTGTTCTACCTCAAGTAGCCTGTATCTAAAAGCAATAGAGAAAATCGAAACAGGTTTGTTGAGATCCCAAAGCCTTGTGAAAGTTGTTGAGGATGAACTATTAATGAACTATTAACTGAGAGTAAGCTTGTATTCCTTGATAAACCTCTCTTCATATAGAATGACATCTATGTCTTCACCAACTCTATTCAGAAATTCAATTAGATCTCTATCTCTAGTCAAAAATTTTAATCCTCTTGTCAATGAGGTGGTATAGAGTAGAAGATCAATGAAATCTCTATGTCCAAGGGTTCTAAGCTTCAATGCTTTGAGATAACCCTCTATAGTTGGAAAAACAAGATTGAATCGCTCTACTATTGCTGTTAAACCCTGTCTAACTCTATTCTCATCATATCTTGTCTTAGCTATCTTGCCTAGAACTTCAATTAAGTTGAAAGGCGTATAATAGTACTCTGCAAGTCCCTTATCGTATAGCTCTTTAAGTATAGTCAATGTTTCTTCGAGACCAACTACATCGATACCAATGATCGGTAGTAGATATGTAGAGTCAAGAAGTATTCTCAGTTTTTTCAAAGAGTTCAACCTGTAGCTCTTCTGATTCTTTTTCAAATTCTTCAAATGTTGTTTTAGCGAATTTCGATCCTTTTAAAGCTAGATCAAAAGGATCATGAATAGGCTCTATAACTATACGTGTATCCTCAACTCTAAGCTTAACAAAACTACCCTCAGTAATACCAACAGCTTGAGCAATAGCCTTAGGAATATAGATAGTGTTCTTCTTACTAACTCTAACCCTTACCTCAAGACTCAATATCAATACCCAGCCTATATCTATAAAGCTCAGAACAAATAAATATATCCAGACTAAAACTCAATAACTGAGCTAAAGCATTAAATGTGTAAGATCAGTACCGACTAAAAATGGTATAGCTATCTTCAACAACTTGTTTTATATGGGACAAAACCATTCTTCATATTGTTCAAAGCTCAATTATCTCTCCAAACCTGTAATCACGTTTTAACCTCCAATACCATAGCTTACTAAATCTTACTCTTTCAGCTCCAAGCTCATTTAATCTCTTTCTAAGTCTCTCAAGAATGTTTCTGAAAAAGTTGTTTCTATCATACAACAGTATCGCATCTTCAACAAGATCTAGGTATAGTGAAGTTATCTTCTTAGCTTCTTCAGGTGTTTTCATTATGGGAGAAAACTCGATGAAGTATCCCTTAGACTCTAATTCTCTAAAGAGAGGCTCTAACTTCTCCTCGACCTCCATAAACAGATCCTGTCTTCTAAATCTACTCTTTGGAAGATTCTTAACAACGATAATTAGATCAACATCACTATCAGATCTAGCTTCATCTCTAGCAACAGAACCAAAAACAACAACAGACACTAAATCATCACCAAATCTCTCTTTAAGAACCTCAACCAGCTTCATAAGCAAAGTTCTATAAGGTTCTTTCAAAACATCAATACTTCTCAAATCCTGTCTAATCATCGCTATAACCTCTAACCATTGAGTATCTATTCACTGGATAACCCATATCCCTACTTAGGTAACTCCAGTTATTAGGAGAAACAAAGTAATTTTGGCATTGATATGTTTTGTTGTTAGTGATGTCTGCGATCTCATATTGATTCTTAGTAATCTCTGAGTTCATTAACCATAGTCTTTAGAGCATTGAGAAAACTGTTAGGATTACCGAAGTCGAGTCTATTACCCTGAACCTTGATAGCATAGACTGTTTCGCCTTTCTTAACTAGATATCTAATTGCATCAGTAAGTTGATGTTCACCACTACTTGGTTTTGTTATTTTAAGAGCATCAAAAATCGATTTGTTGAAGATGTATATAGCGACAACAACATAGTTACTCGGTGGTATAGTAGGTTTTTCAATTATATCGAGAACTTCGATATAACCATTCTTTTCATGACCAACAATAACACCGTATCTCTCTGGAATCTCACTATATTCATAGAGAAAAACTGCTTTTGGTCTATACCTCTCGAAATACTCTATCAATCTTTGAAGATTCCAAACATGGTTAGGGTATATAATGTCGTCACCAGCATGAACAAAGAAATCATTATCAGTTATAAAGGGTTCTACACGGAGAACTGCATCACCAAAACCTTTTGGTGTTGGCTGATTAACCATAACTATATCACAATCCTCAATCTTTCTATAAAACTCATCTAGGATATCAGCTAGTTCAGACTTGCCGATATTTCTTAAGAACTCTACATAGCTTTTATCAGGTGTAAAATAGTCTTCAATAACTCTTTTACCACGACCAACAACAAAATAGAATTTTCTAACACCAACCTCGTAGAGAGACTCAAAGATATAGTGTAGAACAGGAACAACAACTACACTATTTCCTCTCCTTACAATTATTGGAAGCATCTCCTTTGGAATCTCTTTTGAGTATGGTAAAAGCCTTGTACCTAGACCAGCAGCAGTAATAATAGCAGATCTAATCACCACAACATATCTACCTCTATCCATAGATACAGCAATACAACCATACAATATATTCATAGCTCAGCTATGCAAACCACATCAACTAACATCGGTATTCGGTCTTCACTATC
>CAZUDD010000162.1:0-3567 GCA_964619665.1 uncultured Desulfurococcaceae archaeon
ACTCTACAGCAGGACCACCTGTTAACATACCTGAGGTAGCCATTATTATTGCTGGTTCTGAACTCTCAACTATCTCTGTTCTTGGTTCTCTACCTTCTACACGTACAAACATCTCATATTCAAACGGATTTTCATTACCCTCTATTATTTTCTGTCTTAAACTTCTTGAGAGTAATTCTGGGTATGCAGTATGGATTGCTGTTACTTCGTGGATCATACCCTCGATATACATTGTAACCTTTGGTAATCTACCTGACTTCATGGCATCGGCTATTACGAGCATTATTTCTTGAGCTCTTCCAACACTTAGTGTAGGTATCAATACTTTTCCTCTTCTCTCAATAGTTTTCCTGATTATGGATATCAACTGTTCTTCAGCTTCATCACGTTTAGGTAGTGTTGTAGCACCATAAGTAGATTCCATTATTAGTGTATCTACACGTGGAAATACGCTATCTGCTTTATCAAGAAGTTTTGTTTTACCAAACTTGAAGTCACCAGTATAGACTATGTTATGAAATCCATTGCCTATGTGTAGGTGGACTATAGCTGATCCTAGGATATGACCAGCGTTATAGAAGGTAAGTCTTATATCTGGTGCTATATCCGTAACCACACCGTATTTCAGTGCTATTGTGTGTAAAAGCATTGTCTGTACATCCTTATCAGTGAATGGTGGATCAATTCCTTCTCTTCTAGCAATCTCAAGATAGTCTTTGAGAAGCAATATCATTAGATCTCGAGTTGCTTCAGTTGTATATACAGGTCCTCTGTAACCATACTTGAATAGGAATGGTACTAGACCACAATGATCTAGATGTGCATGTGTAACTATAACAGCATCTATGTCTTCTGGATCTATACCTATAAGATCAATTCTTGGATAGCCATTAGGTGAACCAAGTTTACCAGGATTCAATCCAAAATCTAGTAGAATTCTACTTTCAGCGGTTTCAACTAGAATAGCTGATCGTCCAACTTCATATGATGCACCAAGGAAAGTTACTCTTACATAGTTATTCGAGTTTCTTGCTAAGAGAACATCTCTATGAATTGCTTCACCAAGTTCTCTTAAGAACCTTAGCCTATATTCACTTTCTCTAAGGTATTCAGATATGACAGCTTCATATATCTTTGATCTCATCGGTGGTGCTCTAACAACTTTTGGTCTCCAACCAGTCTCTACAAGCAGATAGTTAACACGTTCCTGAACTGCTTTAGGGTTTCGAACTTTTATCACTACTTCGCCTAATACATCATCGAATTCTATGGATTCTATACCTGCTTCTGATGGTATTACACTCTTTATTATCTTTACAACTTCTTCTTTTGGTTTTCTTACACTAGGATCAATTCTTATAACTACTCTCTTCTTGATAGCCTTAGCGATCTGGGATACTATACCCGCTTGGTCTATTAGGAATCTTGGATTACGGATATAGATGGCTATCTCTGGTCCTTCAAATTCTAGTCGTGTAATTCTTGCGTCTGCCGGTATTAACCTAAATATGGTGTCTCTAATCTTTGCTAAGTCTATTTTAAAGCTCATGGCCTTCTCTACTCACAATCTTTTTAACTTCATTTAATGGATATGTTCTCTCTTCATAGTGATCTTTTGAGATAACCACAACATCAACCCCTTCACCACTAAATGCATCTCTAAGTATAGCTGATCCTACAGCCTTCACAGCTAGCAAAACACCTTCTTCAGTATCAAGGTCATCAGCATATCCACTCTCTATCACACCTATCGCTATAGGGGATCCAGAACCTGTTGCTGTGTACCTCTCTTCAGTTATATCTCCATACATTTCAACAGCGTAGAGTACTGGCCTATTGAGTCCATGGTCATAGCCTCCTACGAGAAGCTGAACTATGTATGGAAAGTACTTTGAGCTATTTAGAATCAATCCTAAGAGATAGGCCATACTCTTTATACTCATTGGAATTCCTGTTGAGACATAGTGATAGTGTGCTTGAGCTCTTAAATAGTCAGCTATAGCTTGAGCATCAGCTACAAGACCAGCTGTAGTCATAGCTACATAGTCCGTTATCTTGATAATCTTTTTAACATGTTTATGAGCTACGTAGACACCAGCAGTAGCTCTCTTATCTGCAGCTAGAATAGTAGCATTCCTTGTAACTAAACCAACCGTAGTAGTTCCTTTCAACGATTTTTCAAGAATTTCATAATGTTTCTTCATGAGTTCCTTAGCACTATCGATATCAACTGGAATTCCAACTCTTTTGAAGTCTATGATATTAGGCAAAACCATCACCAGGTCATGAGCAGCCAAGACTACCAGAATTATCTCTGTTTCAACGGGTCTTAAGCACAGAAACCTAATATGTTTTTATGTCTTAATGAGACGATATTTTATTTTCAGATTACCGTTTTTCAACTTGGAGATGTGGTAGGCATGGTTAGTCATGTGATAGATCTACCGCTACGTGTTGTAGTTGGATCTGGAGTCTTAAAAGAAGTTCATAGGCACATAAAGGAATTGAGGTTGGGTTCTAAAGCTGCGATAATTAGTGGTCCTGGACCTACAAGAGCATATGCTAAAAACTTAGTTGAACTACTTAGTGATAACTCAATCGAGGTATCTACGTACATTACCAGAAGTACCTTTATCACTGAACTTGAAGATCTGTGCAACTCAGTGAAAGAATTCAAACCCGATTTAGTGATAGGTGTTGGTGGTGGTAAAGCAATAGATAGTGCTAAGTATATAGCGTTTAAGCTTGGTATTAGAATGGTCAGTATACCTACAGCTCCATCTCACGATGGAATAGCATCTCCATTCACATCAGTTAAGGGATTAGCTAGGCCTACATCTATAAAAACTGTTATGCCATCACTTGTAGTAGCAGATATAGACATAATATCGATGGCACCACGTAGATACGTAATTGCTGGTTGTGGAGATCTTCTTGGAAAAATTACAGCTGTATTAGATTGGAAACTAGCACATAGACTAAGGGGTGAATACTATGGTGAATATGCAGCTTCTCTAGCAAGACTATCAGCTTCACACATAATTAGATTTGCTAGACTCTTTAGAGCAAAAACTATATCTAAAGAAGCTGTTAGAACTCTCATAGAAGCATTGATTAGTAGTGGTGTTGCTATGGGTATTGCGGGAAGTACGCGTCCTGCAAGTGGTTCTGAACATCTCTTTGCACACGCACTTGATATTGTAGCGAACTATCCAGCTCTACATGGTGAAGAGGTTGGTGTTGGTACTATAATGATGCTGTATCTACACGGTAAGAATTGGCGTAGAATAAAAAGAATACTCAAATTAATAGGAGCACCAACAACAGCTAAAGAATTGGGAGTCTCAAGCGATAAGATAATAAAGGCATTGACAATAGCTCACACCATTAGACCAGAGAGATATACAATTCTTGGTGAAAGAGGTTTAACATGGGAAGCGGCTGAGAGGTTAGCTAGGATAACAGGTGTAATTGACTAGTAGAGGATGTGTGTTAAACTCTCAGAACAGGCCAGCTTCATCAACTATTCAGTGAGGGAGTGAAATCATCATTGACTAGGTCTTCTAC
>CAZUDD010000163.1:0-3563 GCA_964619665.1 uncultured Desulfurococcaceae archaeon
ACCTAATCTATTTGAATTCTTCAAGTATATCCTGATCATAATCATCTATAGATATATTCATAGACTTTAACATCTCTTCAAACATTTCCCTAAACTTCTCGAGCTTGACTCTACAGATCTCCTTAATCAATGCCTTCTCAACAACTCTATCAATATCAATACCAAGTTTTTCAGCTTCTTCCTTTAATTCTCTCCTAATCTTTATAGAGACAACCGTTGTCAAGTATATACACCGTTTCCACAAATGCGTAAATAGTCTTTCAATAGGTACTGATATTTAAAGTATTTGAATCTACAAAACTATGTATATAAGCTTTAAATAGGGGTTCTCCTTTCCTCTTTACGTTTCCTAACCTCTTTACTTACGAGATAACCTCTTATGTATGCAGCTGCTATAGCAATCAAGAATCCTTTTTCATCGAAGTCTTCTACGAATAGTTTTAGACCTAGTTCATAGGCTTTTTCAGCTTCTTCAATAGTAACATCATCAACATTAGTTGCAGCTCTATCAAAGAACTCCTTCAAGAACTTCCATTCTTCTTTTGTTAGTGGATTCGTTTGTATAGCATAAACACTGAATATTCCTCTAATTCTCTTACTTAGATATTCAGCTTCATCTCTACCTATAATACCTTTAATAGATAGAAAGTCAATTATTATCCTGTGAGCTTCAGCAGAAGCATTCATTAAAACTCTAAAAGCTCTTTCAATACTTCTAAATCTCTCATCTATTGATTTGAATCTATCATCTATCAACTTGAACCTCTCATCTATTAGTCTAAACCCTTCATCTATTAGTCTAAATCTCTCATTGATCTCAGCAAACTTTTTACCAAGCCAATAAGCTAACATAGCAATAGACGTTATTATGGGTATAACAGTGCTTAGGATAGTCACTACTATTTCATTTAAGGGCATGATACACCATAAGAGATATCTTTAGTGGTACTAATAACCTTAATGATGGGTTTGGGGGTGGTTCTAGAAAGTGATTAGGGAAGCTAGTGTTGATGATGCTAAAGAGATTGCTTTTGTTATAAGTATTTCGAATTACTATGCTTATAGAGATATCATACCTAGGGAGTACTTTAGGTATCCTGTTGTTACTGAGAAAGATATTGTTGAGGATATGAAGCGTATGAAGTTCTATGTGTATGTAGTCAATGATAGAATTGTTGGTGTTGCAGCACTACATAGAGTTTCAGATGATGTTGCTTGGATAAGGTATGTCTATGTACATCCAGATTATCAGAGAAAAGGTATTGGTACTGCTCTGATTAGGTATATTGAGGATATTGCTCGTAGAGAAAAGATTAAGAAGCTTAAGCTTATTACTCATGAAAAGGCTTTTTGGGCTATAAGATTCTATGAAAAACTTGGTTTTAAAATTGTAGATAGAGTTAAAAGAGCTGCTTGGATAGATGTTGTAATGGAGAAAAATCTCGAGTAATAGCTTAGTGGTGCTAACATTGAGAGTTCTGTTGATAGGTATTGATGGTGCTACATGGAGTATCATAGACTATCTCATTGAGAGAGATGAGCTACCAACATTCAAGTACTTGATTAAGAATGGTGTTAGAGGATATCTTGAGAGTACAGTACCACCAAAAGCAATACCTGCATGGATCTCAATATCAACAGGATTAAAACCAGAAAAACTTGGATTTGCAACATATCTAGTTAGAGATGGATATGAATTCAAACCCTATTTCTATAAGTATAGAGATGCTGTTTATATATGGGATATACTCTCAAATCATGGTAAAAACGTTGTTTTACTAAACATTCCCTGTATTGTTAAGGCTTATAGAGTTAATGGTTGTATGGTCTGTGGATGGCTATCAAATCGCAATAGCTTAACATATCCAGAAAACCTTGTTGAAGAACTAGATAGAGTATGTAATGGCTATATAGTTGATATTGTGAAACCAGATACTCTATATAGAGGTATGGAGATAGAGAGTATCTCTGAAGAGAACATTGTTGATAGAGCTCGTGAAATGATTGAGAAGAGAGTTCTTGCAGCTAAGTATCTATTGAGTAGGTATTCATGGGATTTTGCATTTATTGTATTTACAGCACTTGATAGAATTCAACATGTATACTGGTTTAACAAAGATATTGTGTATGAGTTCTATCGTTTAATAGACAAGGCTTTGAATAGTGTTCTAGAGAATATAGATGAAGAAACTATTGTAATCATAGTTTCAGATCATGGTTTTGATAAAGCTGAACACATATTCTATGTTAATACATGGTTAGCACTGAATAGATTACTGGCATTGAAATGGCATAGAGTATTAATAGCCTCTATAGCTAGAGTCTTAAAAAAGCTATTTACAAAACTACATCTCTATAGAGTTACAAAGTATTTAGATAGACTGGATGTACATGATTATAGAGAGCTTATTGATTGGAGTAAAACAAAGATTTTTGCTGTTAGTTCCTGTGGTGATCTATACATTAATTTAAAGAATAGATTTCCTAGAGGTTCTATCGATATCCAGAACTACAGTGTAATCATAGAGAAATTCTTTGATAAGATCAAGTATCTTAGAAATCCATTAACAAACGAAGAACTCCGTATAACAGTCTATAGAAAGGGTGTTGATGTATATGAAAACTCTAGTTTAAGTGATGATCTACCTGATCTAGTCATAGTATCATCTAGTATGGGAATTCATAGTATTGATCCATCCATAAAATTAAGACATTTATTTAGATTCAAAGTATTTTCTAAATGTAGAAGAGGTGAACATAGGCTTTACGGTGTATTCATTGCTTATGGACCTAAGATAAAGAGAGATCTCAATCTTGGATACAACGTCTCGGTCTACGATATAACACCAACAATTCTCCATATACTTGAAACACCAATACCTAGTAATCTCGATGGTAGAATACTCAAAGAAATATTCGAGTAGATACACAATGTCAATAGGTTTCTCGTGTAAACTTAGATATCAATAATTTTCCAAATCTAGGATCTTTCAATGACTTTAAAACATTTATACTAGTTGATCTAAATACAGAATCTTCAATAAATTTCTTTGCCAATAATCTAAACCACTTAGCAGTAGGTATCTTTAGCGGTAGTTCAGTAATTCGCATTTTTACAAGTTTATTTATTTGAAGAGCAATTCTCAGTGCATCTACACAGTATAGAGATTTGCATATATCAATACACTCGTTTTTAAACCATTTATCTACTACAGCAAAATCATTTAGTGTATAGAGTTTCTCTTCGTATATAGCATGGCTTACTACAAGTATAACCTCTATAGATGTTTTGGGAATTGGTATTTCAATCCCATTAAAATCAACATATACTCTCTCATCGATAACCCTAGAAGTATCGAGATATACTATACCTGCAATTGTTGGATATAGATATACATCAACTATACTATTGCTTTTAGTCAAGGTGATGCAGTAAGGCTCAGAAACAGTAACTCTATATCCAAGAAATCTCAATCTCTTTACAACTTCATTAATTTGATCTCTATGGACAAGTATATCTATATCAGCAGGAACATAGGTTATAGGTTTATACAGCTTTATAA
>CAZUDD010000164.1:0-3540 GCA_964619665.1 uncultured Desulfurococcaceae archaeon
GTAGATAGGATTTTCCTGTATTGTTATCCTTTACCAAATCTAGCAACAATATCTAGTACAGAGTTGATATACGATCTCAAAGCTTGGGGTATCTTATCGAGTCCTACTTCAATAAATCCTCTAACAATGAGCGATATAGCTTCGTTCTCTGTGAATCCTTCTGACATTAAGTACTCGAGCTCTTCTTGAGAAATTCTACCTATAACTGCTTCATGAGTAAGCTCAGATTGTTCATTTACAGATCTTATTGTAGGAATGGCTTCACCTATAGCTGAACTAGGTAGAACTAGTCCTTTACAGTCTAAGTGACCTCTACTCTTATTTTCACTTATTTTCACCTACTAGCTCCCCTCGCATTACAACATAAGATCTATCTCTTAATATAGACCTAGTCAATACTTCACCTCGGGAATCAAACCCCAAGAACTTGATTCTACCACCTACATCTAGTATAGCATTTGAAAGAGCTATCAGTACTGATGTAAGATAAGCTTGAAAATTCTTACCTCGTAGAACTGCTGTAGGAAACATCTGTAAAGATTTTACAAGTGCCATATGTACATAGTAGTTGACGAATAGCGCATTATCTTCAACAATTACTGTAGCTCTGGGTCTTACATCAACATTTCTACTCTAGTAATGAACCATTATAAAACTCAATTTGTATTCCTCTTAACATAGAACTCTGTTACACCTATATGGAGAGCCTTCGATGGTGCCGATGAACATGCTGTAACAAGGTTAAGCTCTGCACCTTCATCAACTATGACTATATTGTGAACAGCTTGTACAACATCTTCTCTATGTATGAAGAGACAAGCATAGAGTGGTCTATGCACTTTAACACCAGGGGGAACATATATGAAGAATCCATGACTTCCATAGAGCTCAGTAAAGGCAGTATACTTGTCTAGATCTACGGGTATAGCATTCCAATAATACTCCTTAAGCAGAGCGCTCTCTACATCATCACCTCTAAGTTAGTACTACTACTCTTTGCTTTTCATAATCTTTTACTGTGTAGGTATGAATAATCTCTCTATCAAGCTGAATATACGTACCGCTATACACTCCATCCAATGACATATCTATGCCCATATCTCTAAGTTTATTCAACACCTCCTTAGGAAGTGACGAAATATCTACAAAGTGTTTCTCTTTGGTACCGATCTTATCTATAAATTCACTCAAATCTATGCCTAATCCATAAGGAGAAACCTTGTTAAGGGCCTTCTTAGCTCTCTTTAAAGTCTTCTAAGTACATGCATTACACCATCTATTCAAAGTTTTGATTTAAGAAAAGCTTCGTACTCTTTTTAAGAATGAAATCGAGTACCTCTTCTTTGCCTTGACGAACTATACTGCCATTTATCATTACATAAATTCTATCAATTCTATCAAGATACCTAATTATCTGACCTATATAGGTAACGAGGAGTATTGCAGCATTTCTATTCAATAACTCGGATACAAACTTTGCAATTCTCTTCACAGAGTCGATATCAATACCGCTATCAGGTTCATCAAACATATATAGTTTAGCCTTCTGAATCAATGTTATGAAGGATTCAAACTTCTTTGCTTCACCACCACTAAATCCTTGATATAGCTCTCTATCAAGTAGATGTTCTAAAGCTAACTCTCTAATCAAGTTTTTGAACATAGTCTTGGCTTGAAACTCTATGAATCTCCATAAGCTTACTAAGAAAATACCTGCTACGAACCCTCAATTTAGGAGGATTTTGATGTGCTAATGCTATTCCTAATTTAGCTCTCTCAAACGATTTTAAGTTAGTGATATCGATATTTTCAAACAGTATTGTTCCTTCAACCACTCTATAATTAGAAAATCCCATTATGGCTTTCAATAGAGATGATTTACCTGCACCATTAGGTCCAAGAGGAATGTGTATTTCACCATAATTAATATCTAGACTAACGTTCTTCACCACAAGCTTACTACCTACAGAGGCTGACACATTCCTAAGTTTCAGCAACATAGAAGTTACCTCAATAACGCTATTAATGAGCAACCAGGACAGCTAACGGGTTCTGAACGCATCCTACATGTTGAACAATTATCTATGCATTCTATCTCTTTCTTTATTATTAAAGGTATATATTGAGGCTTTACAAAGATATCATAATCTGTAGACATTTTCCTGAGACCTTGAAGTCTACGAATTTTCTTTTCTATGAAGGCTCTTAGTTCATTAATGTCTTTGTACATTACACAAGGTGAAATATTGTAGGTACTAGATCTAATAAACATGAACAGAACCTTAGGACATAGAGAGATGACACGAAGTTCGTTGTGTATTGAGCTAATATCTTCGAACTCTAGATCTACAACAGCCGTTCTATAACACTGATATCGGTGTTCGCTCGTATTCTCATAACGCCATACTTAAGTAGTTTCATTATTCGCGATTTTATACTCGTACGTGTAAGACCAATACGTTTACTAAACTCAACTAAGCTTATTCTACCATCCTGACATAGCTCAGTTAAAATTCTAATGTCTATCCTATCCAAATAAACATTCTAAAGATCGCTCATTACTTTACCTCCTACAGATTGTAGAATTGATGCGACAGAATATTAAGTTTTGTTCGAGAAGTTGATCACAATTCTTATATAGCTATGTCTCTAGGCAAAGACTACCAAGTTTATCTAAGACTATAGCTACAATCGCTGTAGGTACATGTACACCTTTAGAACTATATGGATCTATCTTAGCAAGTATACATTTAGCTAGTTCTTCTCTAGGTATAGGTGTTTCACCAGCTGAAACGAGTATACCGATTTCGATGCTACATAAGTCTTTATTTAGTATACTGTCTATGATATCTGCTTCTGGATTATTGATTATGGCTATCACTTTGTTCAGCGATATTATTTCATACAGATCCTCAATAGATGATAACACTATGAACGCTTTACCATGCTTATATAGAAGCTTATTTACTTCAGCTAAGCCTACCTGAGCAGCCATACCTGTGGGCTTTATTACTATGAACGACTTAACAAAATCATAGGCAATAGCTATCCTAGCTAGATCATTAAGTCTCTGAGGACTCGAAGGAGCATATGTTATTAAGTGTACATGAAATGCCATTGCCTTTCCCATACCTATGCCTCATCGTAGAGCGCAAAATAGCTCTTATGCTTAGATAACTCCCTTACTCAATAAGTATCGAGCAATAGCTCTTGAAAGAGGTGGTGGTACAGCTTCGCCAACTTGATTATATTGCTGATCCCTACCTCCCACGAATACATGGTCATCAGGAAAACCCATAAGACGGGCTTGTTCTCTCACAGTTAACAACCTATTTTCATATGGATGGATAAACCTTGAAGAACCTAATACTGTTGGTGCTAATTCATGAGGATTCAATCTTATATAGTTTGGGTATCTTCTTCCCTCTGAACCCTCATAGTAAAATAGTGCTCTACCCCTCTTTACACGTGCAATCCTCTTAAGTTTATGATCTGAAAGCGGTGGCATATCATGATTTGGAATAGAGGATATACCCGGTG
>CAZUDD010000165.1:0-3528 GCA_964619665.1 uncultured Desulfurococcaceae archaeon
GTATTGAGGAGGGTATTCTATGGATATCTGTGAAAGGTGCTACCCCAGCATTAACAATTCTAGAAAAGAGTTTTGAAGAAAATTCCTTGGCGTATTGAAGAACTTGATTCCTTTCAATGGTTGAAGACATGGTAATGCTTATGCTCATCTCATATCAACAACAATATCAACAGTTCTCGCTATACCTATTGAGAACAAAGAGCTTCTACTCGATAAAGATTACGAGGTATACCTGTTAAAAACTAGACCTATTTATAATAATAGATGTACCCTTGTTATCTCTGTACATGGTATCTAACACATTATGTCTTTAATCTATATGCTAGGAATAGAACTATCATAGCTATAGACAGCAATGCTATGTACGCAGCGTACTCTATGCCTATGAACATCCCTGTACTAGATAATGTTTCTCTAATTGTGATTGTGCTGTATCTACCAATAGTCTCTGTCTTTACGATTGTAAATGTTGTAGTTGTTGTGATGTACCTAGTTTCTATTGTTCTACTTGTATAAATATGTGTTCTCTCAATAGTCTTTGTAGTGATTAGTTTTGGTTCTGAAACAATGTGTTTACTCCATGGATCTCCAAGACCAATACCTGGTTTATAAGCATAGTAGTGCTCTCCATGACCATCATTTATATCGTAGTATATCCATATAACAATGTCTTTTGTTTTCGATAGCTCTATATATCTACCTATGGTTTCTATCCATTCACTTATATTGTGTGTTTGATATCCAGTAACCAAAATCTGTTTCCTGAATAGCCCTGTATACTTAGGTATAAGGTTAGGATCGTAGATCTCTGTATAGATAGGTATACTGATGTTTATGTCTATAATCGATTCAATATATGGCCTATCAACCCAAACAGCATAGAGATCTCTTAGTCTTTGTGGTAAGCTATTGTAGAATCTCCATATATCTTCACGACCATTCTGTCTATATGGCCATCCATACCAGATAGCTATATGGTATGTACTGCTCAGGTTAGCTAGATACTGCATAACGTTGAGGATTAGTCTATGCATAGGTGTTCCAGGATCTAGATAGGTATCTTCACGACCATACTTACTCTTTGGAAATATAGCCCATGTAATTCTAAGACTGTGTCTACGAGCTATAGAGTCTATCAATGCAAGATTATATCGATAGAGATCAGTATCATCAGCTGGAATAACGATAACAACAAGGTTATAGACTCTTGAAATAAGCTTGAAATCCCATTCAATGCCATCTCTATACCTAGAGAGATTAGCATATACATAAAAGTATATTCTGTCACCATAAACATCTCTCCAAAGAGGAGAACAGTATTTACTAGGTAGAATATAGACAATACCACGAATTTCATTAGATAGTATAGAGGATGGATATACGTCAACAATAAAGGAGCTACAGAAAACAAATACAAGAAGTATTGAGCAAAGAGAAAAGTTCCTTAGTAATACAATACCCATATATAGACTCCCATAGAAAACTCTAAACACATAGTGTCTATATATAGACACAACAGCAATTCCTCGCTAACACTTCTCGTAAAATATGGAAAAGAACCACGCCATGCAATTCAATCCATAGAACTGAAAGGAATGAGGAGTAATTCGAGGTCATAGCAAAAGCTTCAGTAAATAGGAACTATGGAATAACCTTAGAGGAAATATGATGTAGCAACCTAAACGGAATGGTCCTTTCTATTCTAGGTAGTGTATCAAGGTATTATTGATGATCCTATTGTTTAATTCTTTGAAATCTTTATCAAATGTATAGAAATGATCGTATCCAAGACGTATAGCTGTGACTAGAATCAATGAGTCTATCTCGGACAACCTATAGTTTTTCTAAGGTGAGAAGCCATAACACATATACTCTGGTTTAGAGATTCAATCCTAAACAGCTTATATAGAAGATCTTTGTACTTTAGTAAACCTATCTTCAACACCAAGCTTAACGCTATACATATGTAGTTCATGAATAGATATTATCGATATTGCTCTAACGCTATGTTTCTCAAGAACTTTCCTAGCCATATCAAATCTATTCTCTTCCTTGAATAGATAGACTATCAGTATATTCGAGTCATAGAAACCTCTATCTCTCTTCACCAAGCTTTCTATCCTTATCAAGTTCCTCAGCTAGTTTCTCAACTCTATAACCAGGATTAAGAATACCAACAAGCTGTTCAAGACCCAGGGCCTTCTCAACAATAACTCTAGTACCCTCAACATAGACCTTGACATAGTCACTAGGAGAAATACCTAGTTTATCGCAGACCTCCTTAGGCAATGTTATCTGTCTCTTCCTAGTAACCTTAACAATACTCAAAGCATTACCCTTGGTACACACTACGGTACTACCATATATGAGTACTACCCATATGAAGTAGAGAAACACCGTTCAACATATTCATCGAGAGTTGTAGAGAAAGCCTAGATAGGCTATGGATACGATCTTAATGCGGAGATACATAGCTATACCTAGGACTTTGTATACTGCTTAGCTCTATTCCATATACATATGTGTTTTTCAATACAACGCTTTGAGATGTTCCATGGGTAGATACATACTTTTAAAAGGTCTATGAATGGATCTCCTTGATGTTGTATCTAAGCTATGTACTGTGTATATTCTTAATCAATACTATGTCTCTGTTGTAATCTCGCTGTATTCACATGCTAAATAGAGTTGTGCCCATGGTGTTGATCTAACACTGTTTTTCTCCTCAACAATGAATCTAAGTCTTTTCAACTCTGCTAAATGTGCTCTAACTGTTCTCTCTGATCTTCCTAGAGCTTCAGCTAACTCTGATCTTGTTATACCTGGATTCTTCTCTATATGTTCAAGTATCTTTTTCTTTTCATTGCTTAGAGATCTAAACAATACTGTTAATATCGTTGTTAGAGGAACTGTGATTTCTGGTGCATCTTCTCTTTCTCCAGATACGTATACCAGGATATCGCTTTTAGTAGATGCTATGAGTAGAGCAAGTAGTGTTGAGACTATGACTGGTCTCATACCACCTCCAAGATCAGCTACTATCTGTCTATACCCAGAGACTTCACGGTATACTCTATAGATAGCTGATGCAGTATCACTAAGATCGATCTCAACTAGCTTAGGAATAGGATAATTGCTTCTTTCACAAAAAGCAGTTATTTCTTGAAAAGCCTGTTGAACAGCTCTAACAACTGGTCTAGCAGTAACAATCTTGATATCCTCGATATTTTGAGCACGAACAAGTCTCCTAATAACATGATCAGCATGAAAACCAAGAGTAAATAGATAGAGAACCATAGCACACCCCACCAAAAGTTTCTCCATAAAAAGATATAGGTATACATAGCAAAACACAACTAAGCAGAGAAAGGCTTAGAGCTTATCTTTGTCTAAATCGAAACTTTCCTGAAGCATACTCATAGTTCTAGAAATAGGTGTTGTTGAACACACTTTCAATTCCATTTATGGAATTCATAACGATCAAAGCCACGGTTTGAAGACTCAGCGGTTTAATCTTACTTTCAATTC
>CAZUDD010000166.1:0-3480 GCA_964619665.1 uncultured Desulfurococcaceae archaeon
GTACTGTATATCGTCGCTACTCTCAGTTTCCATAGTTATCCCATCTATGAAGCTAATCTCTTGAAAGGCTAAAATAGCTATCAGCAAAACAGCTTTCACGGGAGTCAGAATTTGAGTTCATCCTCAGATGTTATCTACTGTGAACTCTGTGGTGCACCAATACCACGTGGAAGAGAGAAACGTGCATTCATTGAAGGCTCAGTACTAGTAGTGTGTAATTATTGCTACTCAAAACTAGTACACAAAAACATTCCAGCAACTCAAATAGCTCAAAAACCAAGACAATCTCGGCCTCTTGGACACGGCTCAACGCAGAGAACATATGGTACTAGTCCAAGGTATATAACAGGTGTTGGTACTAAACAACGTCGAGTACAGAGAAGCCTAGAGAAACTTGAGCTTGTAGAAGATTATGCAGAGAGAATTCGAGAAGCAAGAGAAAGATTAGGATGGTCACAGAAAGTTTTGGCTGAAAAAGTACGTGAGAGTGAATCTGTTATAAAGAGGATTGAGAGTGGAAGACTTCGACCAACTATTGAGCTTGCTAAGAAACTAGAAGAAGTTCTAGGAATAAAACTCTTAGTACCTCAAGTTGAGGAAGAGATGGATATCTATGGTAGAAAGTCGAGGTCTAAGACTACAGTAACGCTTGGTGAGATTGTCAGCATAAGAGAAGAATAGCTCATCATGTGGATTTAGGCTATGACATCAAGCAGAGGTATTAACAACAGTAGAAAGTGTATTGTTGTAGTAAAACATGAAGACCTAGATTTGCTAGATGAGGTAAAGACTCTCGTTAGAGAATCGGGTTATGAAATACTTGACCTATTCATTGTGAAGCGATGTGATCCCAGATGTTATCTCTCTAAAGGTAAATTAGAAGAAATGAAGAAAATACTCGAAAAACACAAGCTAGATATGGATAACAATAGACTTTCTATATGTATATACGACGAATTGAAACCTAGACAGGTTACCTGTTTAATGCGTGAACTAGGTGTTCAAATCGTTGATAAAGTCTTCTTAATACTCGACATATTTTCACAACATGCTGGATCCAAAGAAGCTAAGCTACAAATAGAGTTAGCGAGGTTAAGACATGAACTACCGCTCATAAGGGATTGGCTTAGACGTGTTAAACTAAAAGAACTTCCTGGTTTCTTAGGTCCTGGAAGATATGCTATTGATGCATACTATAGGCATATTAGAAAAAGGATTACGAGAATAGCTCAAGAACTTGAGGAGTTAAGACTTAGAAGAGAACGTGAGCGAAGAGCACGTAGAGAGTACGGTTTTCTCCATATAGCTATTGCAGGCTATACAAATTCAGGTAAAACAACACTCTTCAACACATTGACCAATCTACGTAAGCCTACAGGTACTGAAATGTTTACAACGCTATCCACAAAAAGTTATGCAGTGAAACTCTGTGGATCCAAAATAGTTATTGTGGATACTGTAGGCTTTGTAAGAAAGATACCTATAGAGATTATCGAGGCTTTCAATGCTGTATTAGAGGAGATTTCCGATGCCGATATACTGTTGTTGGTGTTAGATACAAGTGAACCTCTTGAGACAATGCACTATAAGCTAGAATCATCAATAGACATACTAAGACGTATTGGTGCACTTGGTAAACCGCTAGTACTAGTTCTCAATAAAATAGATATGTTATCAAGTACAGAACTCGAGAATAAGGTTCATCTGATAATGGAAATCGCTAAAGAGTCTATACCGAATCTCATAGACGTTGTACCTATGTCTGCTTTAAAACGTGTTAACATTGATAAGTTGAAGGATAGTATATGCAGAGCTGTAAGCTTACTCCAGAAGAGCTGAAACCATCGGTATACGTACTTAGGCTAGGTCATAGACCAGCAAGAGATAAAAGAATAACGACTCACGTAATTCTAGTTGCACGTGCATTTGGAGCTAAAGGAGTCTTCATAGCTGATGTAGTGGATGAAAAGGTCAAGAACTCTATAACTAAGGTATTGAATAGTTGGGGTGGTAAAGACTATTTCATAGTCGATATGGGGGTAAACCCTGTAAAGCTAGTGAATGAATGGAAGAAAGATGGTGGTTGCGTAGTTCATCTAACAATGTATGGTATAAACATAGACGATATTCTAGACACCATCAGAAATAGATGTAAGAATAAGATATTGGTGATCGTTGGTGCTGAAAAAGTCCCTAGAATATTCTATGAATTGGCTGATTTTAATGTAGCTATAGGTAATCAACCTCATTCAGAGGTAGCAGCATTAGCAATATTTTTGGATAGACTTTGGAATGGAGCGGAACTTTGCTTATGTTTCCCGGACGCAAAGTTAGTTATAGAACCGAGCGAGCGTGGTAAAAAGGTGAGAAGAATTGAGTAAAAACATAGAGGGAATACTACAGTTAGCTGAAGCAATAGCTGGCTTAGAAGGTAGAAAAGTCCTAGAAGCATTAATCCAATTAAATCGTGAAGCTTCAGACGATGAAATAGCACAAAAAGCTGGTTTAAGAGTTAACGATGCAAGAAAAGCTCTATACGAGCTAGTTAAACATGGACTCATATCATATAAACGTATACGGCATGGAGAAAGCACGTGGTATTCATATAGATGGTACCTAGACGTAAAGGCACTCTCAAGAACCTTACTTCGTAGAAAACGTCTTGTATTGGAAAAACTTAAAGAAAGACTTGAATTTGAACAAAACAACGTTTTCTACATGTGTCCACTTGATGGATCTCGCTATTCTTTTGATGAGGCTTTCGAGAACTACTTTCGTTGTCCTAAATGTGGCTCAGATCTAGTTGAAGTATCAAACAACTTATTCATTGAAGCACTTAAAGAGCTCGTCAATACTCTAAGTAGGGAGATAGAGGAAGATGAAAAAAATATTGGTTGACTTATTCTGTGGTGCCGGAGGGTTTTCGAGAGGTTTTGCTGATGTAGGGATATACCCTCAAATAGGCATAGATAATGATTCTGCTTGTGTTAAAAGCTATAAATATAACTTTCCATTAGCGCATGTACTTGCCGAAGATATTCAGGATATTAGTGGAGATGATCTTAGGTATCTCCTTAGCGATAAACCTCAAATAGTTATAGGGAGTCCTCCATGTGAACCTTTCACAGCTGCAAATCCGCATAGAGAGAAAGACCCTCTAGACCGTCTCTACAAGGATCCCATAGGAAGACTAACGCTTGAATTCATACGATTAGTCGGTGAATTAAAGCCAAAAATATTCATAATGGAGAATGTTCCAGCAATAATGGAAGGACCTCTCAAAAAAGCTCTAGAAAAAGAATTCAGTTATATTGGCTATAAAAGAATCTTCTTTAACGTTCTGAGAGCTGAAGATTATGGTACTCCTAGCCATAGGATAAGAGTATTTATATCGAACATAGAGATCAAGCCTAAGTCAATAGGACATAGGATCACAGTTATTGAGGCTCTAAAAGGACTACCACCACCAGGTACATCCTC
>CAZUDD010000167.1:0-3479 GCA_964619665.1 uncultured Desulfurococcaceae archaeon
GGTAGACAGTTCATGTATGTATTAATATTTTTAATATTCTTAAGAAGGAGCTAGATACGTATGGAATAGGCTTTGTTTCGCGGAGATGGACTAGATCATAGATTATTATTGTCGAGGATAAGTGGGCAATGATAATTTATGGGTTATTCTATACATTACCCAAGAGACTATACTAGCGATGAACCTAAGATTCCTTTCGATACACGTTAAATGATAGATGCGATTAGCGATGCCAGAGCTGTAACGTAAAGTCGCCATGCCAGGCATCTCATTACTCTCTGGAAACAATATCTCTTATTTCATCTAGTACATCGGTTAGGCTCTTTTCACTGGAGGAAACAACCTTGTTTCCAGGTATGTGTTTATGGTGCGGAAACGTTGGAAGCTCTGGATGATGTGGTGCATTATCGTATCTAAAGATTAGTGAACCGTCTTGCCTGGTGTAGTGGAATCGATAAGAAACCCTCAATAGTTTATTATCTTCTTCTAGCACGTATTCTAAGAAATGAAGTAAAGATCCGTCTATAAAGATAATCATGCCCTTCAATACAACCCTATTTGAGGATCTACGCTCAATACTTATCTGAGAAGAAGAGATCAAGGGTTCTAGTTCTTTTAGTTTTTCTTCAACTCTTGCTAGGTATCTTTCTAGAGATTCTCTCTGCAACTTTCTTCAGCTCCTCTAGTTCATTACGAATCCTCTCTAGGAACTTCAGTTCACCATACCACTCCATATATTCCTCCTCGTCACCTAGCTCACCACGTGTATATCTCTCCATGAACTCACTACTACTCATACCATACTTGTCCTCAAACCTCTTGATCTTTTCCTCCGTTATCATTAACTCTAGCTGAAGCCTCTTATACTCAGTATTAAGAACTCTGGTGAGCAAATCAATAGCCCTCCTATCAAGCTCGACAACCACTATGTTTCTACCCAAATCCTACCCCCTCTCTAAACTATTGGTAATTGGGTTTCATAACTCTTTACCCTGTCCTGCTAGAAACTTAGATCTCCATAGATTAAGATAAACAATACAGGCTTAGTGACTAGATATTTATGGCGGGTCCGTCGGGATTTGAAACCGGGATCTCCGGCTTTGAAGACCTGTCCTTATAAGCAAATGCCCCACCAACTGATATTGATCTGGAACACTTAGGTATAGTTCTCATACCTATTATCTAGTATATGGGACAGCTAGCTCAGATTATGTTTTGTTGTTTTGACCAGATATATGATTTTGCAATGAAATAATTAGAGACGAGTAAGAGTTTGTTTAAGTTATGATTTAGTTAATTCTTGAACTAAGACATTGTAATCGTTTACGTTACGAATATAATATGCTTCAAACTCCGTACTTTCTTGCGTTATTAATCATTATCTTATCAGCACTTATCAGTATAGCAGAAATAACACTAGCTACAGCTATGTAGAATGTATCTATAGCTCTACAAGCAGTCGACAAGGCAATATCTAAGAGTAAATCATATTCTAATACGTCAACGACTACAACTTTATCTATTATTTCATTATACAGCTTCTTAGCTAAAATTTTGGTTTTCTCCAAACCAGCTGTGAGGCAAGCTCAATCCCGAATACTTGGGGCTCAAAAATGTTTAAACTCTTTTTATCGATTAGCTTGAACAAGCTGCGTGCCCTATTGCTACGCTCATCATCATAGATAAGGGGTCTATCGATGAAGGCTGAGACATCTACTACTAGGCTCTTTAACCTAGCTACTCCTTTCCTTAAGGAACTCCTCTAGTACATTCCCATAAACTCTTTCCGATTACTTATCAAGCATTTAAAGAGATACCATTTTCCTCATAATTCCTAATCATAACTTAATCACATAGTGAAGAGCTACTTCGCTACCCGTATGTATGTAAACTTTTTATACCGAACTTCGAGGTATGTTTAGCAATGATGAATGTTCATAAGGTTCAAGTTAAAGGTGTTATTTCATATCTTGCCCTAACGTATGGTTTAACGTTAATTATTGTAGCTTTTATCTTATTCGCCCGCGACTTACATGGACCTTCAGCTTTAGGTGTTTATGGTATCATGCTAGTTCCAGCTTTTAGTGCTTTTATTGTACGTAAGTTCATTACCAAGGAGGGATTTAAGGGAAGCGGCTTATGCATTGGATTGAAGAGGTATTACATTATAGCTTATATTCTACCTGTGTTGATAGTTGTATCTACATATGTAATATCCATTATCATTGGATATGGTAAGGTATACCTGTCTGAAAGTGAACTTATGGAATACTTGAAGGAGTTAACTAAGCAAGCAGGAATTACTACTATTCCTAAGCCGCCTATGAATTTAAGTTATAGAGAGTGGTTCTTGCTTCTCTCTATAGCATCTCTGACAGTATTCATACCTATAGCCTGGTTCTTTGGTTTTGGTGAAGAGTATGGTTGGAGGGGCTACCTCTTACCAAAACTTTTACCCCTTGGAAGATGGAGAGCACTGATACTAACGGGGTTTCTATGGTGGTTATGGCATACACCGCTAATGCTAATAGCACCAACAACTACTCATGCTCGATCCATAGAGCTCTTAGCACTAATATTTACAAGCTTCCTAGCAACTATATTAGTTAACATTGTGTTTGCTTGGATATTCTATGCTTCACGAAGCATATTTGCAGCAGCATTGGCGCATGCGTCATATAATCAAGCAGCTAGAGCACTAACCATATTCATAAAAACAAACTCGCTAGCATTTAATACGATAACGGTAGTTTTGCTTACACTAGTTGTCTTCATACTTCATAAGTTTAAACAAATAAATAAAATTGGTCCAATCCCCCAAGCTTAATTGCCTTTACCTACTTTACCTTTAAAAGGAAATATAAGCTGAAATCCTATCCTTCAATACCTCTTTAAACTCGTAAACTATATTCTAACTTAAAGTAAAGATTACAAACAATTAAAATTCTCAACTTACCTCTTAATTCTCTTTAGGCAGTGAAGCTATGAGAAGAAATAGGAAAAATTAAAATGACGAATTTATGATATAGATGGAATTCCAAGTACTGTTATGAGTTTTGATACACTTTTAGTAGTCTATTTAGGGCTTCATCCATACTCGGTCTTTCCCATGGAGCAAGCTTAAGCATCTCCCTAAGTATCTCCTTTAGTTCTTCATTTCCAATCCTATTTAGAACGTCCTCTATTCTTTGCTTATTTACAGCATCTTCACCATCAATTGTTTTCTCTATTAGTAGGCATAGCATTAGGTTTGCTAGACGGCTCTCCATATCTCTCTCAACAACTTTAATCCTAAAGACAGAGTATACTTGCTCCGGGGCTCTCCAACTAGGAGTATAAGCAAATCTATTATGGGCACTAATTTGTGATGGTAGTTTTACTAGACTAGAGAAGTCTCCAAGCTTAACAACACTATCAACAATAAATACGTTACCCACTTTACATCACCATGTACTAACCCTCTTGAATGTATATATTCT
>CAZUDD010000168.1:0-3427 GCA_964619665.1 uncultured Desulfurococcaceae archaeon
ACCCCATATAGCTCTAGCTAATACCTTAACAGCATTTCTATAGAATTCTAGCTCCATCCATATACTATATGCATAGAGTTTCTCCTCAATCCATAGCATAAGATCTTTATCAACTTCATTAAATAGCTCATTCAGAGATTTTAGATAACCTTCTATTGGTTTACCAACTAGAAGCTTCTTTGGTTCAACAATGAATAGTAATGTTGATAATGCTGAAGGTCTAGTCCATAGAGGTGTAGGTAAAAGACCATTTGTTCTACGAGGATGTGGAACTATAAATGCTGTAGCATATCCATGTTTAACAAGTTTAGGATTAATGTCTTCCTCAATAAATACTAGCAGATCAAGATCACGAGGTTTCCAAGCTCTAATAGTCTTGGCATCTTCAAGTACTGAACCTACAACATATATTGAAAACACTAAAGATCCTCTAGTCAACATCACGACTCCTCGATTCATATAGATAGACTACAATGTTTTAAGATCTAGTTAAACCACGATAGTCCATGAATAAACATCAAAATAATGATATTGTTTCTAGAAACTTTCCACAGCTTTTAACAGCAGTCATCCCAGAAGTAGCAAGAGTCTTGGTGTAGTCTATAGACTTTAATGGATAGCGATGATGATTGATGTTCTAGAACATGCTATAGCTAGCAACAGAGAGCGTGTTAAAGTGGTGTTCATGTGTTTAATCATATAGAGTTTTCATGGTATAGCATGTGTCTATACCTGGTGTTTATGTATCTGCTCAAAATCTTATCCTCTTACCTATGTACTCTGCGTTGAATAGTTCTGCGATGAGTTTGTTAGGGTGAGACCCGGTATTGTGGATGGGTTTGATAGATGAGTAGAGTTTTAATTGCTACTCTAGGTTTTGATGAAAGACATGTCGTTAGATCTATGCTGAGACTTGGGTTTGGTGGTGTCGAAAAGATAGTGTTGCTTGTACCTCGAGGTGGAGTTGAGGAGAGAACTAAGCGTGCTATTGAAGAGATAGAGAGGTTAGCCTCCATAGCTGGTGTAACTGAGATAATTGTTGAGGAAATACCAACAGAAGATTTTGTTGATAGTGTTGCAACTATATATGGTCTTCTGAAAAAGGCTTTGTCTATGGAGAGAGAAGTAATGGTCTCTCTTGGTGGTGGTCTACGAGCTCTTGTAATAGAGACTCTAGTAGCTGTGTTCATGCTACCAAGAAAGGATAGGGATAGAGTTGAGGTTGTCTCTGATCTTGAGACAGGTAGAGGAAGTATATCGTTCAGAGCATCACTACTACCATTCGTGAGTCCTAGCTTTAGCGAAATTGAGGAGAAGATTCTTCGATATCTTAAAGATCGTGGATGTAGATCGTTAACAGATATATCTGAAGGTTTATCGATACCAAGATCAACTGCTTGGAAAGGTATTGATAGACTTAGGGATATGGAACTTGTTGTAAAAACTAATGGTTGTTATAGATTAACTGAGAAAGGTCTATTAGTAGCTAAAGTAATTAGTTCTCAATAGAGTAAGCAAAGTATCTAGAAGACACTGTGAATACCGTTAATGGAGTTTATAGATAGGTGTTTTCATGAGTAGTGAGGAAGGGTATAGCTATGTAGCTATACTGAGATTTTCAGTAGTACCTCTCGATAAATGTATTATACCTGCTTTCAGTCCTAAACTTGTTAAAACAATAATCTATCTAATTCCTGAGCTAGAAATCATAAGAAAACTCTATGAATCTAGAGATAGATTCAAACCTTTCTCAATAACACCACTTATGACCAGATCTGGAAAACCATTGATAGGAAATAGATCTCATAAGATTGGTCCTGAAGAAGAACTTGAGTTTAGGATATCTATTGCTATTAAAGATGTTGATGCTCTAGAGAATCTCGGATATATCGATACAGTTGTATCTCCACATCCACTATATAGAGTTCGTGTATATGCAAAAGAACTAGAGATTATTTCTCCAGATTCTATGAGTATTGAGCTTACAAAGGATAAACTTGTTAGATTTCGATTTCTATCACCTGTACTACTATCAACAAAGCTTATGGCACCACCACTAGAACACTTCCTCAAGAGGGTTAGGAGTGTTCGTGAAAGATATGTTCTGTATCCATCACCAGCACATATATGCTCATACTTAACAAAACTTTGGAATAAGCTATTTCCACATAAACCAATATCGAGAAAAGTTTGTAGTGAATGGGCAGCTTATTATATGGGTAGACTATGTGAAGTAGCTATGATCGTAATGGATCTAGAAACAAAGCCTATAACTATAGTCTATGACAGGAATAGAAAGCCAAGAGGTTTTACAGGGTGGGCACTCTACGAGATATGTCTAGAGAAGTATCGTAGAATGATGGAGAGACTAGATAAGCTATTTGCATTAGCTAACTATATGGGCATAGGGAAGTCCAGATCAATAGGTTTTGGAACCGTTCGTGTAGAAACAATAGAGAGAAGAGAATAGTCTTGAACAATGTGTATAGGTGTAGACAGGTATAGAGATACACTTTCTCTAAATTGTTGAACCGAGTACAGCTGTACAACTATATATGTATAGTCGTTTTTGTAGAGCTAAAGGGTATTCTCTATGGAGGTATCGTGTATTCTTGAGGATGTGACAAAAGTTTAGGGTGTTGTTCCAGCTCTTAGAGATGTAAATCTGGAGCTACCTGCTAATGCTGTGATTTGTGTTGTTGGTCCATCAGGTTCTGGTAAAACAACCCTTCTCAACATAATAGCTACTATTGATAGACCTACAGAAGGATATGTAGAGATATGTGGTATTGACGTCACTAAACTTAGTGAGAGAAAATTGGCTAGATTTAGACTTGAAAATATTGGTATTGTATTTCAGTTCTACAATCTTCTACCTGAGTTAACAGCTATTGAAAACATAGCTTTACCAGCTATGCTTCTTGGAATAGATAGAGATAAGGCATTTCAGAAAGCTTTTAAGCTTCTAGAACTCGTTGGATTGAAAGATAAAGCGAAGAGAAAACCACATGAGCTTTCTGGTGGTGAGCAACAGAGAGTCGCTGTTGCTAGAGCTCTTATAAATAATCCAAAGATTGTTGTAGCTGATGAACCGACAGGTAATCTAGATCTAGAATCGAAGATATGTGTTTTAGAGGTATTCAAGAAGTTGAATAGAGAGTTCAGGGTATACAGCTATCGATATAACTGAGTATGTTAAGAAGTTGGTTATAGATAGAAAACTCTATGATGGTATTGTCCTTGTGCATACACCTGAAGAGAGATGTTCTATAACACTCATTGAATATGAACCAAATCTTCTAGCTAATTTAGAGGATCTCTTCATGAAGATTGGCTGTGTAGATGTTGGTGTTTGTGATGCTGTTATCGGCAAGAGTGTTGCTCTACCTACTGTTCATGGAAGTTTAGGGCTAGGTATGTTTAAGAG
>CAZUDD010000169.1:0-2631 GCA_964619665.1 uncultured Desulfurococcaceae archaeon
CAATCTTAACTCCTTTTCTACCCTTAGGAGCTAACATCCAAACCTTCTTAGGTACTAACTCCTTTTCTTCACCGCTTGGTGTTTTGACTTTTACTGGCTGTGTGCATGCGGGCATAGATCGCACCCGAGAATATATCGTGGTATAGGATGTACTAAAGTAACAGCGTTTGAAGTTAGTTGAATTGGTGTATATAGATGTTTTCTAGTATTGTGGTAAGTAGTTTTGAAGATATGTTTACGTATTTATCTGATAGAACTACTCTTAGAATAGTTCTATCTGTTTAGAACTACATAGTTTTTAACTGGTAAACTATGAGTAATGCGTAAAAGTCTTTAGATAACTGTGACTGTTTTTGCAAGATTTCGTGGTTTATCAGGATCATAACCTTTCTTCACAGCTGTATAGTATGCGATGAGCTGAAGTGGTATTGTTGTTGGTATTGATGCAGCGTATTTATTCATTGATGGTACTCCAATAGTTATATCACTCTTAGGTACACGATCAATATCGAGGGAAACTACTGTGATTATGAATGCTTCTCTAGCTTTCATCTCCTCGATATTGCTAGTGATAAGTGAATACTCTTCCTCATTTAAAGCAATGAATACAACAGGAAAATCACGTTCAACAAGAGCTATTGGACCATGCTTACTTTCACCTGCTGGATATGCTTCTGCATGTACATAAGCAATCTCTTTCATTTTTAGTGCACCCTCCATAGCAACTCCAAGACCAGTACCTCTACCTAGATAGTAAGCACTATTCTTTATGTAGAGTTTATTGGCTAGATCCTGAGCTAAACCATTATATTTCTCTATAACCACTTTGGCTATCTCTGGAATCTTTCGAAGATCATCCTTAATACTATAGTACTTATCGATATCTATAGTGCCTGTTTTTCTACCAATTGATAGAGCTAAATACGTTAGAGTAAGAACCTGTGTTGTAAATGTCTTTGTTGCAGCAACACCTATTTCTGGGCCAGCTCTTGTATATATTGCATAATCTGATTCTCTTGGTATAGCACTCTCTAGAACATTAGATATAGCTATAACCTTAGCACCAACTTTTTTAGCTTCTCTAACAGCTACTAAGGTATCTATTGTTTCACCTGATTGACTAACTGCGATAACAACATCTCTATCAGTAAGTCTATTAAAGAACCATCTAGCTTCAGAAGATATTAAGGCTCTACTCCATATACCAGCTAACTCTATGAGAGCAAGACTACCAATATATGATGAGTGATAGCTACTTCCAGCACCAATAACAATCACTTTATCAGCTCTTCTAAGAATATCTATGGCCTTCTCTATCTGGCCTTCAAGACCAGCTAATGTTTGAGCTAATGCATATGGTTGTTCAAATATCTCTTTAAGCATAAAGTGTGGATAACCACCTCTATCAACGAGCTCAGGACTCCAATCAATTACTTTTATTCTAGATTTGATATCTACAGTATAGCTTGGTATTGCTATAGAGCTATGTATACCCATATCGATATTCTCAATATCGATTTCAGAAACATGTTTTTCATCTAGACTCAGTTTCTCTATAACTATAGCTCCGTCAGTTGATACATACCCAACCTCATCATCTTGAACAACTATTATCTTGTTTGTATATGGAAGAAACGCAGGTATATCACTGGATACAAAGAGTGCTCTATCACTTAAACCGAGAACAAGTGGTGATGTCTTTCTAGCAAAGAATATCTTGTCTGGATTGTCTAGATCTATAACTGCAATTGCATATGTACCTCTAAGCATTGATATTGTTATCTTGAAAGCTGTATAAGTATCGAAGCCCCTCTTCTTCAATTCTTCAATCATATGGGGTATAACTTCAGTATCAGTTTCACTCTTAAATACATGACCTCTAGACTCTAGGTATCTCCTTAACTCGAGATAGTTTTCAATAATACCATTGTGAACTACGGCAATTCTATTGTTACAATCCGTATGTGGATGTGCATTTACATCACTTGGAATTCCATGTGTTGCCCAACGAGTATGACCGATACCTACAACACCATCGATATTCCTAAACTCGAGTTTATTGAATACATCATCAATTTTACCTTTACTCTTACGTACAACAAGACCTTGATCAGTTAGAACAGCGTATCCAACAGAATCATAACCTCTGTATTCAAGTCTTTTCAAGCACTCATAGATAACTATACCCAGGGGCTTACCAATAGCACCTAGTCTCAGCAGTGCAATACCGATAATACCACACATAAATTACACCAAGGCTTATCACACTATCTGTATTCATTCACCCTATTTAAGTCAGTTAGAGAGTTTCACTAGCTACTACATGTAGTACAGCTATTCATTGCAATATATCTGTTGACTGTAATAGTCTGTACACAGTAAATATAGATATGGTGAAGCTAGTGAAAATAGCAATAATTGGACCTGGTGCTATAGGTCTTAGCCTAGCATTCTTTCTATCCAAACATTTCAGTGACATGGATATTGTGTGTCGTTCTAAGAATAGAAAGAATATTTTGTTGAATGGTGTTGATATAAAGTTTAGAGGCAACGTATATAGAATGAAAGTAAATGCATTATCAGTTGATGAGTTAACGAATGATAAATACGATGTAATCTTCATTGCTGTAA
>CAZUDD010000169.1:2641-3379 GCA_964619665.1 uncultured Desulfurococcaceae archaeon
GCTGTAAAAGCTTATGATTTTGATCAAGCGCTAGACATAGCTAAGAAGATTTCACATGACAAAACTATTGTTGTATCGCTACAAAATGGTTTAAGAAGTTATGAACTAGCATACTCTCTATTCCTTGAAAAAGCTATATGTGGAATCGTATTGTTTGGAGCCTATAGAGAAGGGTATAACTATGTGGTAATAGCCTCTGATAAGCCTAAGATTATACTAGGATCAAAACATGGTATCACAGAGAACGTTTATAGAGTATCTAGTATCCTAAGCATATCCGGAATAAACGTTGAGGTAGTTAAAGATATAGATAGTTGGAGATGGCTAAAACTAGCCGTAAACGCAGTCATAAATCCTCTAACGGCTCTTTTCGAGGTTAAAAATGGTGCTATACACGATAATCCACTTCTTAAAGAATTGAGCGAAAAACTTCTAGAAGAAATAGTCAAAGTCATCAATACACTGAATATAGAGTTGGCATTAGATCCCAGGAAACATCTTATCGAAGTCATATCTACTACATCAAACAACATCTCCTCAATGCTTCAAGATATTTTAAACTGTAGAAAAACCGAAATCGATTATATCAACGGTGTAATTGTAGAAATAGGTAAATTCCTTGGTATTGATGTCCATCTCAATGAATTGATATACAAGCTAATAAAAATCAAAGAATCTCTAGCATGTAGTCCATATAAAGTATTAAAGTCTCTACAATGATATTTCATCCATCAATAA
>CAZUDD010000170.1:0-3337 GCA_964619665.1 uncultured Desulfurococcaceae archaeon
CAACTATACACTCTTTAATAATCTCCAGGAGTCTGTGCTTCAAAGGAAATTCTTCACCAAGCTCAATGATAAATATGGGTATACCTGTATCCTGGCACAGAGGTACATGTTCTCTAGCTGCAACCTCAATGCTTTTAATCATGGTCTTGAGAATCTGTTTAGCTAATGGATTCTGTTCATACTGATATGCTTCATTTAATCTATTCCAAACATCTTTTGGAACTCTAGTTACAGCAACCTCAATCATTTCTAATACTGCACTTTTGATAAGTGCTTCAAAATCCATTTCTTCAACCCCATATACTGATACTAAATGTGATACTCATTAAAGTCCATACTATTTGAATATCGCCAAAAACTCGTTATCATAGAAATACTTTTTAGGAATCCTGGAATAGTTTATGGGTATGCCTTCGATCTTCAATAGCTTCTTCTTAAACTCAGTACCACCACTAAATGAGTATCCTCCAATAGAACCATTCTTCATGATAACTCGGTGACAGGGTATAACTATTGGAGCTCTATTCCTGGCTAATGCTAATGCAACTCTCCTTGGATGGATATTAAGAATTTTTGCTATTGCAGAATAGCTAACAACTCTACCAATGGGTACCAGCATAGTTAAGGTTAGAACTATATCATCTAGATCTCTAAGTGAAACTATTTTCAAAAACTCATCTATCAAATTCTTAAAATAAGTATCCATCTATTTAACTACCCAACACTCTTCTTTGCTGTGAGGATCAAAGCACTTAAACTTGCAATTGCAGCTACAACAACTAATCCACCTAGTATTTCTGGTGTTATTATCTTTTCTATTCTAGTTTGTGTATAGGTATAACTGTGTATCTCTGTCATACATATTGTTGTCGTAGTGTATGAAGTTACGGTCTTGGTTTTTGCTGTGGTTATATACTGTGTACTTATGCTCGTCATAGTTCTATACTTTGTTGAAACTACATATTCTGTTGATGTAAATGTTGTTGTATGAGTTAGTGTCTTAGTTCTATACATAGTTGTTGTGTACTTAACTGTAGTTGTAGTTGTTGAAATTGTCATTGGTATTTCTATCGAATAGATAGCCTCATATACATTACTAGGTGTTGTTTTACTCCATGATAGAGTTGTAGGACTTACATCTATAGATATGTCCTTTATAGTGATGTTGGGCGAGTTCCATTCTATAGTTATATTCAGCTCACTAGGCATTGCTATGAGCTTCGTATAGTTATAGTCTATAACTATATCCATACCATTGCCTGGACTCTTAATCCAGTTCATTGTCATTGGAATGGCGTTTACAAGGAATTTCATTGCGAAGGGAACCATCTTGTTCTTTGATATATTTAAACCTCCTACAATGTATATCGAATCATTGGCTATATCTGAATTAAGTATAACATAGTTGATAGTATTTGTGATACTTATAGTCCATTCTCTGACAAGTTCCTTCTTAAGATCTACCATTAGTATTGCTATTGCTGTACCCACATAGTCTTTGAGTTCAGGAATATATTCAATTCTTACACCAGTAATAATGAGATAATTGTTGTAGAGCTCTGCTTTAAGTGGCAACACATGTTTACTTAAGATATAGAGTTTCTCGATACTAACATTCTCAATATTAAGAACGGCTAGGTAACCCCATAACTTTTTATCTGTGAGATTAGCTACTATCCCTGTGACATACATATAGGGTGGATCTATACATAGTGATTCAATGTCAATACTTATGTTTGGTGCTTTACTCGATATGAGGATACTCGATGGATTATCGTCAGTTATGTTCAGTATTGCACCAACAACCTTTGACCCCTTTATACCTGCAAGTATAGCAAAGAATTGATCTTTGTATCTTTCGACATAGATACTTGTAGTGTTATAGCCGCTTATACTAACTTCATGTGCCTTCACTACGTTTCCACTACTATCAAGCTTTGCCGTAACACCTCTATATTGAAGTCTATTATTTACAAGCATATACTCTGAACCTACAGCATAGAGATTACCATGGTTATCAGAATCGATATCTCCAAACACTAGCAGAAGAGCATTTGGGGTTGAGTAGGCTTTAACCCATTTAATATCGTTGGCAGTATCAACAGCAATCAATAGACCGTATATTGATGGATAAGAAACCCTAAATCCTGTTATATAGAGCGTATCCTGATACACGGTCTCTCTAACTACTATATTCATTTCTGTTGATTCGAATGGTAATCGGTATGCTTTTCTGAAACTACCGTCAGGGTTTAAAACTACAATATTATTTCCTACTGTTAACCATAGAAATCCATTTCTATCAATAGCTATGTCATAGAATGCTCGTGGATAGATCTTTTCAGGTATGTATATATCCACTAACGTTATCCAGTCTAGAGGGTACTCTATAGCTAAGGTATTCATTGTTATGATAGGTGTTAGGAGAATCGATAGTATTGATGATATCAACATAGCTTTGAGAATCTTCAAAACATACCACCTCAAACATCGACTAGTCTGGAACCAGCTTTAACAGTAACGAGATAAAAGTTTTAGGCATAAGTATTCTGTGATTTAACTAGGCGATAGATATTAAGCTAGTCAACGAATTGCTCTATTCTATCTATGTAGTTCATAAACAGCATGTGGTGCTATTCGACAAATTATATCCTTTAATGCCAGTTCCACAGCTTGGGGATTTCCAGGAACTACGAATACTAATGACTTATCTACAATAAACGCAGATGCTCTTGACAATAATGCTCTTGGACCTATCAATTCATAGCTTTTCAATCTAAAGAATTCGCCAAACCCTGGCAGTTCTTTAGTAGCTAACGATTTTACAGCTTCTATAGAGACATCTCTACTACTTAGACCTGTTCCACCAGTTACAACAATGATATCGCATCTCTCTATGTATTCCTGAATACAGCTCCTTATCATGTCTATAGAGTTTGGCAATACCCTGTACTCGATGATGCGGGCTTCTGAACACCATTGAGAAAGGTTTGTATCTATGACTTCACGAATTCTATCTCTACCTAAACCTCTATAAACAGTATCGCTTGTAACTATAAAACACATATTGTAGCTTTCAACTTTTAGAACTTCATGTGATAACGTTGTGAATCCCCCATTACTCTTTTTCAGCTATGACTAAACGTTTAGATGTAATACAGTCTATATCGTGGTATTCTCTAAGTATTTTGGGTACATCTCTTATTCTCGATTTTGCACCATAACTACAGTTTATGATTTCTAATACTCTGAATCCTAACGATCCTAGATATTCAATACAACTATCCTCTAAAATTAATGGATTGATAGTCTTTGTACCTCCGAGAATGTGTAGAGG
>CAZUDD010000171.1:0-3308 GCA_964619665.1 uncultured Desulfurococcaceae archaeon
TGTTTAGAGAGTATGTTTCCGTTGATCCAAGACTAAGAGATCTTCTTGAAGATATCGATATTGAGAAACTCATATCGATAGTTCTTGAGAGTAACTTTAGCAACTCTAGCATATCATATGTTGAGTCTATGCTTAGAGGTACTGTCTTTAGAAAGAGTATGAAGTATTTAGAACCCTATATCTCGACTTTAAAGAGTAGTGATAATACCACCATTGTTATTCTGTATACACCTATCGGTGAATCTGACTCGGAGATTTACAGAAATTCAATAGCTATGAAGAGACTAGCTAAGAACATCTTTTCTAAGAGGTTCAGTGCTGTTGAGGTCTATGTCTATGGTATGGCTATAGTATCTGAAGAGATGAAGAATATTGGTAGAGAAGATATTCTTAGGGTTAAGAAGTTTAGCTATCTACTAACACTCATCGTTCTATTCATAATTGTTGAAGCTATCTTAGCAGCTCTAATACCATTCATATGTATTGGAGCAGCTGTAATGGCCTCTTCAGCTATAGTATTCGCTATTGTGTATTGGCATATAATGGATATTAGTAGTTGGGCTAGAGTATTGATGTTGACAACAGCTCTTGGTCTAGGAATAGACTATACAGCGTATTATCTCCATAGATTAAAGGAGTTTTTAGATCAAGGACTACCTATAGAAAAAGCAGTTCTCAATGCTATAAAAAGAGCTAGAGATGGTATTATAGCTAGTGCTTCAACTGATATCATAGGATTTGCATCGCTATCCATAATATGGAACTTCCCATTTCTAAGAGTAATCGGTGTTACTGTACCCATAGCCATAGTAATGGTATTGATAGCAAGTCTAACATTGATACCTGCAATAACAGTTTTGATAGGTAGATCAAGAGCTTTTTGGTGGCCAAGAAGAATAGGTGTAGCTCTTCATAGACTTGAGAAGGAGAGTAGCTTTGTTAAAGGTGTTATTAGAGCTCGATATTTGATAGTATTGATAATGCTACTGCTTCTTTTACCGGCAACAAAGGCTTTCCTAGCATTTCATGGTAGTCATAGTATAGAGCTATATCTACCTGAAGGTACTGAGCTTAGAAATGCTTATCTAGTATTGAATGAGAGGATAGGTGCATCAGTAGTATCACCTACCTATGTATTGATGAGGTTTAGTGAACCCATAGATGATAGTAAGCTTAAAGTTATTGAGAAGTTCTGTCAAGATATACTCAAGTTAAGATATGTTAAGGTAGTGTATAGTCCTACAAGACCTTTTGGAAAACCTCTAGATAATCTCAGTTTAGAGTACATAAAGCTCTATGGTGGATACGAGTACATATCTAAGGATAGAAAGACTGTAATGATAAAGGTTATTCTAAATGTATCTGCTGAAAGCGATGAAGCTATAGCAACAGTTAAAGAGATTAGATCACTAGCTAGAAACGTAGAAGATGTTAAGGAAGTTCTTGTTGGTGGTATTGCAGCAGCTCTTCTAGATCTTGATGAGATGCTAGAGAAAGCTTTTTGGAAGAGGATACTACCAATAGCATCTCTATTAATGTTTATAGCTCTAGTACTGTCATTGAGAGGAATTATAGCTGCTATAGCTACTATGATGACTATCTATCTAGGTATTGTTGGTAGTATATGGATATCCTCTAAGGTATTCGGAATCATATTCAATAAGCCATTGCTATGGTTTATACATCTAGTAATGCTCGTAGTACTACTCGGTGTTGGTGTTGACTACAACAGTTTCTATCTAGTTAAAGTTAGAGACTTAATGGAGAGATATGATCCTAGAAAAGCAATAGCCATAGCATCAAGAACAACTGGACGATTCGTTATCGGTTTATCAATGATATTGGTTTCTTCCTATGCATCACTACTCTTCACTAGTATGTGGGCAATTAGAGAAATGGGTTTTGTACTAGCTCTAGGCATAGCAACTGTAGCAATCTCAGCTGTATACCTATTTACTCCTGCAATGATATCAATCTCTGCAAAAGCTAGTTGGTGGCCATTTAGAGTTGGTGAGAAATACCGTGAATCAGAATACTCAAAGTAGTAGAATAGATCTCGTTAAATCCCTTTTTAGTGTACCTCTTAGAACACTAGTACTTCACTTAGTTGCATTTCATGGAGAACTCCATGGGTATGAAATTATGAAGAGAATTGAAGAGTTAACAGGTGGTATATGGAAGCCTAGCACATCTACTCTCTACATGGTCTTAGACACTCTTGTTAGAGAAGGGCTTTTAGAGAGAAGAGAGGAGTATACAGGTAAAAGAAGACGTGTCAAGTATAGAGTTACTGAGAAAGGTATTGAGGTTCTTAGATCAACACTAGATATAGTTACAAGAATTCTCTATAAAGTGATTGAGCTTTTAGAAGAATTGAACGGTAGGTTTAGAAGAGCTAAACCTGGAAAAGAGGTATTGACTGTTGAAGATCTTGAGAAACAGCTTAGTATACTTAAAAAGTTGAGAAAGTTTATAGATGAAAAGATTGTTTGGCTTGAAAAAGAAATCGATAAAAGAAAAAGTTCAAAATCAGTAAAGAAATCTGTTATCTCCTAGGTGATCGAGAATCTCTCTACATACCTGCTCACCGCGGTGCCCGTCAATGAAGAGAATTTGTGCACGTATAGCTGGTATTGATGTTGGTGATGGTTATCCAGTACGTGTTATGGGAGTCATAAACGTATCTCCAGAGTCATTCTATAAAGGTTCAGTATATACGAAACCAGATGGAATTGCTTTAAAAGCTGAGGAACTGTATAGAGATGGAGTTGATTTCATAGATATTGGAGGTAAATCTACAGCACCATACCTAAAAACAGATATACCAATTGAAGAGGAAATTCGTAGAGTTGTTATGGCTATTAAGGTGATTAAGGAGAATACATCAGTTAAAGTACCGATATCAGTTGATACTACAAGAGCTCGTGTAGCCGAAGAAGCGATAAAGGCTGGTGCTGACATAGTTAACGATGTCTATGGACTTAAAGGAGATCCTGAAATGGCTAAGATAGTTGCTGAATATGGTGTACCACTCATAATAGCAGCTCATAGAGATTCAGTAGAAGATAAAGCTAATCCTATAGAGGTTGTTATTGAGAGTTTAAGAGAATCTCTTTCAATTGCTGAAAAAGCAGGTATCGATATATCTAAGGTGGTTATCGATCCAGCTATAGGGTTTTTCAGAACAAGAGATCCACCCTGGTTTGTGTGGGATTCTATAGTTATTGCAAATCTATGTAGATTACGTGAATTTGAAAGACCTATACTTATTGGTATATCAAGAAAATCGTTTATTGGAGCTATAACTG
>CAZUDD010000172.1:0-3228 GCA_964619665.1 uncultured Desulfurococcaceae archaeon
GTCTATAGGCACATCATGTTCTTCATGTGGTACTTCATCTACTAACTGTAGATCGTGAACTGTTGTAATGATGGGAACTCTATCGTTTACCTTACAGAACGATCTCAGGATAGCATACTCTATCTCAGCATAACCTTCACCTTTACCTAGTCTTCCACCTTTCACATCAACAGCTACTGAACCTATAATTATCAAGTCTATCTTCGGTAAATCCCATGGATCAACTATCTTTCCATACATAAAAGCACCCTTTATCGTTGATGCATACTCAATTGAATTTCTAGGTATTGAATTAGGATTCAATACCAAAAAACCTTGTCTTAATCTAGGCGTCGCCATTATCAACGTTTTACCGTATAGTAAAGCTAGTTTTCGAACAGGTCTTTGAGGTGAATCAGGATTAACCTTGATAACTTTTGCTCTTCTAAACTCTTCAAGCTCAAGTAGTTTCTTAGCTGCTTGATCTGAACCTACAAAATTTGGAATTCTGCCTTGCACAGGATATGGAGGTAATGCAATTCTCTTCTCTACTAGTATCTTCCAGACGTATTGACGTATCTTAGCCTTAAGCTCCTTTACGTTTTCTACCAAGAGATACAGCCTCCAAGGTGATTGGTATAGTGTCTGATTTAAGAATCTTATGCAGTGTAGCATTACAATATGGGGCTTATGTAGAGATAAAAATGTTTTATAGTATTATGAGACTTAGACCATTCTTACTAGTTCTAGAAATTCTGAATTTAAATGGATGTTTAGCTGAAGCTAGTGGAGGACTACACCTAGAGAGATTTAACGTCTTTATCTTTTCCTCTATAATCCTGATAAGCTCTTCAAGTGGTATTGTAGTGAAGATCTCTTGTAACATAAAGAATCGACATGGCAGTTCAACTATCTGATCACTGTGTACAAGTTCTCTAATGATATTTTGAAGCCTCTCTATGCTTACAGTATATTTAGCTCTCACAAACTTAGATATTTCACGCCAATGAAGTGCTACACTTTCTTTGAGTAGTGACAGGATATACGCAGAAATTTCATCATTTTCATTTCGGGTAAGAAGCTCAACCTCAACATCTGGATCAAGTTCAGAATCATGACGCAATGCCAAAAATCTCCACCAATACACATTATAGGGGGCCCCCCTATAAAGTTAAACGATGGTATTGCTGTAAATGTGATCCTATGGTTAGCGATATACATGTGTATTATCGTTACAGAAGCAGATATAATCTTCCTAGAGATTCAGTGAAAAGCTGAGGAGTAGTATTTGGTGGAGTATTCAATGAGATTTAGGAGAAATTTCATAATTGATGAAAGATTTGAGGGTAGGAGTCTAGAAGTTCATACAATTGATGGTGAAAAACTTGTTGGTTTAGTAGATGAAGTCGCAATCAATGAAATTGGTATGATTGTTGAAAATGTGCCAACTATTATTCCAAGAACATCAATATTGTATGTTATAACAGGTCTTAGTGATATTCATGGAGGTGGTGAATGCTGTGAAAAAGATTTTGTTCTTGATGAAAGTTTTGTTGGTTATGATGTTGTAGTAAGACTGATTAATGGTCAAGAAGTAAAAGGTAGATTAATGAAGGTTTTTCGTGAAGAGATAGGTATAGCTATTGAGAATCGAGCATACATAATTCCAAGAATGGCGATATCGTTTATTAGAGTATTGAAGAGGTAAAAGTCTTGAGTTTCAATTTAGTAATAACATACGAAATTGGTAGGGAAAATTTAGAGTGGGTATTTAGTCAATTAAACTCATGTATTGGTACAAACTATATAGTCGTCAAAGTCAGACCATCGATGATATTATTGAAAGTTGAGGATCCCTATGATGTATGGTTCAAAATAAAGAGTTGTCTATATAATCATGATACACCGATACATAGAGTTATTCCTGTAGATGAAGTGTTAGACCCGTTGATAGATAGAGTAAAGAACAAAGCTCGTGAATACGCTATTAAGAGAATACCTGAAGATGCAACATACAGAATTACACTGCATGGTAAGCTCTATACACTGGATTCAAATGGTAGACTCGTTAAGTTAAGCAGTCTTGAAGCTATAAAGATCATAGCTTCAGAGATTCATAGAAGAGTAGACTTGAAGAATCCAGACTGGGTCGTGTATATACGCACAGTTCCTGTAGCTAAGTGGTTTATAGTAGCTATATTATCTGTTGCTAAATCGATTGTGTTCAAGAGCATTCGTGTAGGTAAACCTGAAAAACCTTTTTGATTACCTTGATCCACGAACAAGATGTTTATCGATAATCTTCAAGATGAATACGCATACTACTACAGTACATATGAGCAAGAACATGATGATTATAGTATGTACACCATGTGGAGCCTCTATATACTTTGGTATTGTCCAAGGATATGTTGAGGTCAAACTACGATACCTTACCATGCTTCACAATTATGTCGTAAAGTTTATCCACATCGTCAGTGTATAGCCGAAACGCTTGTCTATTTCTCTTATTGTAGATCTCGACAAAACCCCTTCGTACATTCTTGCTCAACTCAAAATCTTTGTCTAGTGGAAACTTAATCGCTATTCCACGACCAAATATACCACTTCTATAAACCTCATACTCTATTACAGGCACTATGAACTTCTTAGGCATTAATGGCCTTCTTATTATATAGAATACCACTATTATGATACTGTAAAGTATAACATAGCGACAAAAGGTCACTAAATCTCCTCCCTTTGAAGAACCAACAAGAATAGCTGAGAATAATGGTAGTAGTGCAAACCACAGAATTATCGGTATGATCATGCTAAGCATCATCTTCATCATTTGTCTACTCATTTCAGCATTAAGTTCAACATCTTTGCTTAGAATCTTCAATACGTTTTGTAGTTTTGCTCTGATTATTGGTGATTCCCTCGACTCTAATACATGTTTTGCTACCCTACGACGCATAATAATAGGAGCCAACATCATTATGGCTATGAACACTACAATATACAATACCGTAACGATTGATCTTGATTGCGGTGGTACAAAAGTCGATATAGCAGCAAATACTAAAACAAACAATACAGTTGGTAGGACTATTTTTAACTTTTTCAGATTTCTCAACAATGAATTGATGATGTTTAAGACCATGGACTTTCTCCCATGTAGTTATTGCATATAGCATTCCTATTGATCGTGACTAAGTTTATACTCACCTTAGCCACAATACATACTATCTATGGATAAGCCTTTAT
>CAZUDD010000173.1:0-3138 GCA_964619665.1 uncultured Desulfurococcaceae archaeon
CTACATAGTCTTCTTCAAATATTTTTCGATATTCTTTTATTCTTGGTTCAAGTTTTTTCAGTAAATCCATGATTCTAGACCTAGAAACTTCATCTAGTTCTCTTCTAACACCACCAACCATCATGTAATCAGCTAAGACTCTATTACCTGTTAAGATCTCTTTAGCTTTCATAACTAATTCACGATCTCTCATTATCAACATAAACAGAGTATCGAAACCTATCATTTCAGCCATAATAGCATTTATGAGCATATGACTATGGATTCTCTCAAGCTCTAAGGCTACTACACGAAGAAACTTAGCCCTTGGATTAGGATCTACACCCAATATCTGCTCTAATGCTCTTACATAACAGTTAGCATGAACTGTATTACATATACCACAGACTCTCGATACAAGAAAGATATTCTGATAAAAGGTTCTGTTTTCACATAGCTTCTCAATACCTCTATGGTTATACCCCGTATTTACCTCAACTCTAACGATCTCTTCACCATCAGCATACACACGGAGAAGTAGAGGTTCATGGAGTGCTGGGTGTTGAGGTCCTACAGGTATTTCAAGAGTTATTGGTATTTCAACTATCGTCTCCTCCACTCATCATCAACCTCTAAACTCTTTTCTTAATGGAAAGACACCTTTTTCAACTACTTCAGAAGGTACGAAGAAAGTTCTTTTAAGAAATGGATTACCTTCAAATACAACACCTAGTAGATCGTATGTTTCACATTCACCAGAGAAAGCACCAGGAAGAATATCGAGTACTGATGATATTCTAGGGTTATCTCTACTAATCGTTGTTCTCAAAACTATTGTTTCTGCTCGAGGAATAATGTGGATAAAGTAGTTCAACTCGATAACTCCTTTGTCTGGTTTATCGACTCCAGCTAGCGTGGATAGATAGACAGAAGTTTCTCCATATGCTTCTCTCAACTTGATTATGGCAATTCTCACCTTCTCAGCATCGATAATAAATACTCTCCTATTGGGTTTAATTGTAATAAGTTCTCTAAATAGACCCTTTAGGACTTCAGTTGGATCTTTAACGGGATTCGTGGTTATGGCCATGCTCTATCTCCTCACGCTAATCAATTTAATTTTCTCTAAAAGTTTTAGAATTGCATCTAGTATTGCTTCTGGTCTAGGTGGACATCCAGGAACATAAATATCTACGGGTACGACCTTATCTGCACCGCCAATGACAGAATATGAACCTCTAAAGACACCACCACTGCAAGCACAGGTACCAACAGCTATTACAAATCTTGGTCTAGGCATCTGTTCATAGAGTCTTTTTAGTCTTTCAGCAGCTTTTCGTGTTATAGGTCCTGTTACTACGAGTATATCCGCATGTCTTACAGATGGCGCTAATTTAACACCAAATCTCTCAGGATCATATAGTGGTGTTAAGGCTGTTAAGACCTCTATATCACAACCATTACAAGCACCAGTATTGAAGTGTGCTATCCATGGAGAACGACATATAATTCTGATCCTGCTCATGATAGGCACCAGCTATTAATTGAAGACCTTGATATCTCAATATAGATCTAAGCTAAAAGCTTTTCCCTCAACAAACTACCATCAACTATCTAGAATCCATAAGCATAAGAGCGTACACTTGTCCAACAGCTATACCGCCATCATTTGGAGGAACTCTTCTAGGTAATAAAATCTCTATACCTTCTCTGCTGAGGACTCTCTTTAAACTTCTAACAATATATGTATTGACAGCTGCACCACCACTTACAACAACAATGTTCTGAATATTCCTTCTACCTTTAGCATAATCCAGAACGATATTTGCAATAGCTTCACCAATTCTAAGCTGTACTGTATACGCTAAATCCTTTACATCGTATCCTTCTCTAAGTAACTCTATAACTCTAAACAAAATTTTAGGCGTGTCAATAGCGGGTAGGTTATCGATATCGATGATTGGTCTAGGTATATACAGTTCCTTGAGTTCTCTACCACCACGTGCAGAAGCTTCTAACAGTATTGCTGGTTCACCTTCATAACTTCTATAACGACATACTCCTAGCAATGCTGATACAGCATCGAGAAATCTACCCATACTCGATGTATAGACAAATCTCTTCCTAGTAATTAGCTCTAGTAAAAACTCAATCTCATCTAATCTTCGAGGCAACGATTCATAGAGTTTCAATTCTTTAACAAATTCCATAACTTCACTCAACGGCATTATTTGAGCTAGATACAATGGTATTAATCTTGTAGGATAAACTGTATCTCTATCACTTGTTATGGGAACATACCTTAAATGAGCAATTCTCTTATAGCTGTCAATTCCTACAGCAATGATCTCTCCACCCCATATAGCTCCATCATCGCCATAGCCAACACCATCGATAGCTATTCCCACTATATCGCCATCATCAAGATCAATACTATGGCTGTGATCAGCTAAAACAGATAGTATATGGGCATAGTGATGCTGAATCTCGATAAGTTCAGAACCGTATTTCTCTACATATTCAAAAGCTATAGTTCTAGACATATACTCTGGATGTTTATCTACTACGATTCTCGATGAACTCACATCGATATTATAGCTTTTTATCAAGAACTCAAGTTCGTAGACTAGATCATTTAATGCTTCAACACTATCTAAATCACCAATAAATGGTGTTAACACAATCTTATCTTCGAATGCTATTGCACCAGCTGTTTGTAGATGTGCTCCAAAAGCTATTGCAGGTTTTGATAGATGTTTTGAAGTTCTTATCCATAGTGGAGCATATCCACGGCTCCTCCTTATGATTACAGGTTCTCCATCTGTAAATCTAAGTACTGAATCATCTACTCTATGCACAATCTCTCTATCGTGTATGAGTACATAGTCAACAACACTACTTAGTTTACTGAAAACACATTCTTCATCTCTACACATAGGTTCTCCATGGATATTACCGCTTGTCATGATAGCAAACTTATCCTTTGTTTCAGCTAGTATAAGATAGTGTAGAGCTGTATAGGGAAGAAATACACCTTCAACATCCATTCCTGGAGATACATAAGGTGATACAGGTGAATCTTCACGTTTTGGCAGTAATACTATAGGTCTTTGTGGGGACTCTAAGATCTGTCTAGCTATTGGTGGTTCCACATATACG
>CAZUDD010000174.1:0-3138 GCA_964619665.1 uncultured Desulfurococcaceae archaeon
CTAAAGCTTTTACCACACTTCTTCCTCTCAATTACAATTCTAGGACCATTGACCGATATAATGTGCCATACCAGGATAAGGCATAGATCTTCAAGTAGCTTATCTTTGGGGATCCTTGTCTCCTTGCTGAACTCATTAATGAATTCATTGAATTTATCAAGATCTATATTGAGATATAGAGTTCTACATGATTCATAGTCATTCTCTACTAGACATTTAGTGATAAGGCTATATACATCCTCAAATCTCACAATGGTTATTCTCAATCCTTGGATAGGTTTGGATATGATGTTCTTTATAGAGCTAAGCTTTGAAACCATGTATTTCGAGATGTAGTCACTTTTATTTGAAAGGTTATCTAGTACATACTCCGAAAGCTCTTCCCATGCCTTCCTGTAAATCTCTGAAATTCGTTCCTTGAGTTTATCCTCATCTATCTTAGCGAGTTCAGGAATTACAGGTGGAATAACGAGGTATAGTGTTGCTGGTATGAGTGGTTGTAACCATATACTATCTAGCTCTTCGAGATGTACTCCATATATCTTAGCAAAACTTTCACATATCGATCTCATGTAGTGAGGTATTTTCCCGGTATCAATATCATAGAAGTTCATACCTGTAATTCTACTGATTATCGATTTCAGCGCATACGGGTTTAAACGAGCTGTTGGTGTTAAGATCACATCGTATCCGAGTATTGATGCGAAGTAATCCGCTATCTTCCACATAATGTTTGAGAGCAACCAGCTGGAAATCCAAAAGTCACCAACTTTTCTTCCAGCATTGACAAATCTTTGTATACCGGGAAAATCTACTACTGTGAGATAACCTAGGGGTCTTCTAGAGTCCTTCCAGAAAATAAATGTGTTCATGGTCATAGCGGAAGCATATAGATGATCGAAGACTGTATGCGTAGGTGTACGTGTATCAGCTAAACTAGGTGGTAGTCCTCGAGAATACCAAAAGCTCTCCAACATGATATACAAAGAATTATATAGAGTGGAAACGATTGTTGAAGATTCTTTTGATGCTAACTCTCTCTCTATGCTTTTTAAGATAGTATTTATTTCGTGAGCTATATCAAAAGCTTTCTTCTCTAGTTCATCGATGCTCGTTAAGTGTATGTCACGTGATATTCTTGGATTAAATATGTTGTGAATTCGCGAATAGAAGATGTAGCTCTTTGCAGGCCATCTGTACACCCTTAAAATCCATCTATCAAAAGATGATGCAATTCTATCAACAATATTCGCATACTCAACGAATTCTTTTGGTATAGAGGTACCTAAAGAGGTATTAGCTAAAACTGTCTTCCTAAAGCTTTCAGCTATTTTTCGATGCTCCTCACCAAATGCAGCACCGTATCTCCTTATAAGCCACGACTTATGCGGAGGATCGTGCAGTAATGCGTATGTCTTTAACAGAATGAGTCTCTGCAATGGATCTTCAAAGCTCAATGGATACACACCTATACCCCTTTATAGAACATAAACAAATAAGTATTGCTACAATTCAATACTAAGAGCTGTAATGACGTATGGAATAATTTCGAAATCTGTGAATTAATTCATAGGAACTAGCACATAGTCATTAGAATGAGCTTCTGAAGTAGTTGAGGAATAGAGGCCCGCGGGCCCGTCACGCACCTCACATCCTGCGTTCGGGATGTACATCACATCGGGGTCCGCGGTATATTCCTGAACTCTGATTGATCTTAACACTCTTTTAAAGTTATGCACTTTAATCCTAGTTTGCTTAGGCTTTTAGATATTTGAAGCTTTTTCTATGTATTTTATTTTATTTTGTCTAAGAAGTGCATCTCTATCAAAGATTTCAACAATACCAAACAATTCTTTCTCGATAGACACCTTCTCAATTGTTTTTCTTAATAGATAGAGTCTTCTAATCAGTGCTCTAGCTATATCAATAACATACTTCTCTTCTTCAAAAGATATCTCTATGTATCTACTCTGAGCTATACTATGCGATGTGATGAGTTTTCGTATAGCATATTCATGTTTATCTGTATCCCTTAGATAGCGTATTGGTATGGCAATACATTGAATTAATACTCTATCTATCCACTCCTTGATAGCCTCTATACAGTGTTTAACTATTCTATAACGACCTTTTGAACCAGCTTTGCGTAGATGACCTCTACACATTTTGACAATAGAGGTCATAGAGAATTTACTACCTTGAAGAACTACCACAACAACCTTGTCTTCCACAGTATCCATTAATAGCCATGTATAGCTCAACACTATCTTCTATATATGGTAACACCCTGTAAATAGATCTATCTCATCTAGTCAACTTCTCTACATAGTCTAGAATACCTAGACTACACACATAATCACGAATTTCCCTAGAGAGTCTTGTTTCAGAAACACATTTTCTATCGATCTTAGATAAATTGATCTCAGTTGCCATATAGTCAGAGATTATGAGAAATCCAGTGACTATCTTTGATAACTCAGAAAACCTTAGTTCATCATCTTTGTTGATCTGTACACTGATTTTTCTAGGTTTTTCAAGTCTTACACTATGTAGTTCAAGATTAAGCTTTGATATCTTTGTTACAGTCTCAACAATGTCATCTGAGATGAAATTCCTAGTCTTCTCGATATACTCTAGTATTTTAGCAATAGACTTTCTGAGAACATAGTTTATAGACTCAATATCTTCATGAGCAATATTATCTAAAACTTCAGTTAGATCTTCACATCTTATTATTCTTAAGCCTTGATGATGTTTTTCGATAGGTTGAATTATCAGCTTCTCAATAATGTAGTAGTTCATAGCTGCTGATCTAACTTCACTAAATACTTTGTCCTTTAACTTCAAGAGTATAGTACGCGCAATTCTAGCCGATAATACCTCATGAGGTGGTCTAGAGAATGAGAGTTTATGCTCTTGCTCAAATCTCTTTTGATAAATACTAAGAGCTTTACCAATATCGTGTAGTAGTCCTGCTAAAGATAAGCACTTCAAAACTATAACATCAACTCTATTTCTGTATACCATGGTATAGAGTAGCATTGATAGAAAAGAAGTTAATGCTAAATGTTCATCTAGACACTCATAACATGCTGTATCATCTACAATGAGGTATCTAGCAAATCTACATTTCATATG
>CAZUDD010000175.1:0-3062 GCA_964619665.1 uncultured Desulfurococcaceae archaeon
ATATAACCCAGACTATGCCGGTGCTGACGGATTTGATGTAGCCTTTGTATTGGTATCGACGTACAGCAGCAGTGATGTTACACCATGTGTCATGACCACCCTAGGATGCAGCCCTGTACTCGGATACAGAGACCCTGCAATAGGTGAAGAGGTATGTAAAACTGGAGTCAATACTACTGTGACCTGTGGACGCATCGATATATACCACTATGCATGGCCCGTCGTCGCCCCAAAGACAGGAGAAGTCACAGTGTATGCACATCTATACGAATTCAGGCTTGAAGAAGAAAATCCCTTGATACGGGCTGGTGGACAAGGAGATAGTGGAGGACTTGTATGGTATTGGTGGTCTGAAAGTAATCCCTCAGAAGGAGTGGTGTTATTCGGCATTGTGACTGCTGGAAGTAAATACGCCGTTGTCTTTACCGGGATAGGAGTACTTGAGTATCTACAACTTACCCCCTTACTTCATGAGGGGTGACCCTATATGTATCGCAAAGTCTATGCACAAATATTGGTATTGACAGTCTTGCTATCAACATTATACATATCGTCCACTTTAGTATACTCAACGTTACTTCACATATCTACAACTAAACTACCTTTCGAGGACTTCAAGTATACATTAATATACGAGGGAGTGACAAATGATATTTACGTCGTTAGGTATAAACCTTACTATATATACCACGGTAAATACGTTGATGTAGAGGTTTACCTTGGTGATCGTGCTAGTGCTGTCTGGGATTTCATTGCTTATCTAGCATGGAAATACAATAGAAATTCATCTTTGGGATGCGCAGATCCAGATTACTTAGCTAAGCATAGACATGAATGTCTATTGAAGAAAGCTGAGTTTGAGTTCAAAGTCAAGAGCTTAAATGATATTGATAATCTAACGAAGTTGCTACCTAGGTATAGAGACCTCATACTATCTCTCATGAAGATGAATGGTATGGGATATCAGCGAAACTATTCTTTGCAGGTCCATACATGGGTATATTCATGGTTGTTTATGAAGATGAATTCAATGCTTATCGAGATAAGCTAATAGCTTTTGCTAAAGATGTAAAAGAGCTCTTAAGAGACTATAATGTTACTCATATAGTCATTGCTGTGTTTAGAGATGCTGCTAAAGTTCATCACTTCTTCATCTATAATAAAGATAAACATCTCCTTGAATTTTATGGAAGAGTATACTGTAGTATATTTCAAAAAGTTGTTAAGTCTAGAGAGTATGAGCATATTATTGAAAAGTATGGATTGTTGAAGTACTATGGATATGGATACGACATTCTATCGCCACGATTAACACTATTTTGGGGTAGAGTTGAAGAACGTGGTTATCCACCTAGAAATGCTGTTGAAGAACTTGCTAAGCTAGTTGCATCTATAGCTGATAACAGTAGCACTATACAGACACTACTAAACAAAGTTAGAGAGCTAGGTATCATCAATGTAAGTAGGTATAGACCTATACTCTCCATAGTATTCTCACAACTCTCAGCACCACCAACAGCATTAGCACCAATATCAAAGATGGGTACTGCTACAGCATGGACACCACAACAACTAGTAGAGAATAGATCCGCTATAGATAAAACAGGTACAGCACAACAATCAAAAGAATTCATAGACTATAGAACAGCACTATTAGTAACCATACCAATAATCATTACATCAATAACTATAGTACTTATAGGATATAGAAAACACTAATACAGCAATTAATCCAAAATAACCAGAACTTCATCTGATAAGAGACACGTACCTAGGAACCCGAGTATAAGAAAAACATAGTTCCAATGAGGAGATTTTAAAATAGCCTTATAGGATTGAACGCATCTCAATTCATTTTTTAACTTAATTAATTATTAACTAGTTCTGGTGAAGGTGTTGAGAAGACTACCCATAATAACCATGTTTTTGCTTATGCTAGTGATCTCTATTGCCACTATTTTAGCTCTATCCTACGTAACAACGCCTCCGCCACCAAAATCGCCGAGGTATTGGTATAGACCCCTCGTAGGAGGATTACAAATTGCAATTCCAATAAATGCTACCCATGAAGCTCTCTGTAGTATCGGTTTTACTGCATACAAATATATTTATGGAGATGAATATGTCTACGTTGGATTTGTAACTGCAGATCATTGCTTTAACTATAGTTATTCAGATGACGTCTATCAAAATACATCTATTTATGTAGAGAATTTCGTTGGATCGGCATGCTTTATTAGAGGTATTGATGTAGGTATAGATGCTGCATTTGTATGTGTTGCTACGATATATTGTCCCAGTGGTGACACTACAGCTGTACTTCATCTTGGCCTACAGACAGAATACTGCCAAGATTTTGGCGCAACTATACAGTTATGGATATAGAGACAGGAGAAGCAAATTCCGTATCCACACCCATACTTCAAGATAGTGAGAGATATAGAGATAGCACCTAGAACACAACAATATCTATCAACTAAAAACACAATGAGCTATACATCAACAACTACATTGATAAAAGAGACCATAACAAGCTATACAACGACACAACACCAAGTACAGATTACAGGTAGAGAAACTACAATCGCTACAGAGAGAACGTCTATATCGCGATACTCAAGGTATAGAGATATAGGGATAGCAATAGCCATAGCAATAACAGTGATTATTGTTGGACTAGTAATAGCATTCAAAGCAAAGAGATAAACAATTCAATTTCAGCAATCAATAACTTGAGTTGTTCTCTAAACCATTCTTTTAACTGTTGAAATCGTGAGAATGCCAGTAGTTAGAAACTTTAGCTCAGCTATACTAGCTATCAATGGTGTTGTAGAGGTTGAGTATGGAGAAGATACATAGGTTTAGGTGTAGAGTTGGTCATATATACCCTATTAGGAGAAGGCTTGGTCATATATATCCTTTGAAGAGGTTGAGTATTGTTGGCTGTGAGAGTAAGGTTAAGGATAAAGTCGTTGAGATCAAGTTAAGAAGTTGTTACTTCAGCTCTTGTTGGTTCTGCATTTGAAGCTGATAGACCACAGCTTCTTATTCCTCGTAGACTC
>CAZUDD010000176.1:0-3051 GCA_964619665.1 uncultured Desulfurococcaceae archaeon
GAATTGAATGCATCTATTTTATCTAATTGAATTACTATTGTGTATTACTAGGCACAGAATTTAATAAGCTACAACTTAAACCTTGGCTAACAACGAATTCATGGTTATTGAGTTGTGAGGTAATAAAGTCGGAGTTGCCGATGTTGAATAGTATGTTGATAGAATTGGTGGGGCCGCCGGGATTTGAACCCGGGACCACCAGCGCTCTGGAGCGGGGTACTTCCCCAGGCTGGCATCCTAGCCAGGCTAGACGACGGCCCCCTAGTCCATATCACTGTATATGGGTTTTCTTGGCTTTATAAGCGCTAAACGCTAGGCTATACATAGAGAATTTGTTGGCTATATCTTTATAACCTTGATTTCTGAGCTCTTTTTACATTTCTCCATTTCTCGTTTCCATAGAGTATGAGGTATCCACATAATCCATGCTGGAACTTTCTTTATGAATTCATAGGCTTCTATCCAGCTATCTAGACCTAGTAGCATAGCTAGTTTCTCTAAGTTCATTTCTGTACGTACATACTCATTCAATATCTTGACTATGTTTTCATCTATTTCAATTTCCTTATCTCCAACTCTAATGACGTATCTTTCACACACACTCATTGTTTAGACCCCTCAACAACGCTATATAGCAAGAATATAAGTGTTCAAAAGTTTCGACACTCTATGTCACAAGAGCAAAACAACCCTCTCTAACTTCATAGATGACTCCTTCTCGTTTCATCCTAGACAACATTTCTTCAACAGATCTATCATCTAATCCTCTCTGTCTAGCTCTATTCAGTATCGCCTTTATCTTTGCACATCCTTCAGCTTCAGATAGCTCTCTAATGATCTCTTCTAATAGAATCATCTTTTCTCTCTTAGACTTGGGTTTGCCTGTCATAATCACATCAACATCTACTTCACCACTCTCAACATCTATACCTACACTTTCAAGCATACTCTTCATCAAGCGTATAGCCTGTGCTGCATCCTCAGCTGTAACTACATCTCGTAGAGCCATCTTAGCATGGGCTTCAGCTAATCGTATCAATGCTTCTAGTTGACGAGCTGTTATGGCTATTGGTGCTTCTGGTGCTTCAAGACTTTTTCTCCTCATCTCTACAAAGAATTCCTCTATGAGTTTCTTAGCCTCAATGCTCAATCTCGGTTTAATGTACTTTCTAGCATACGCAATATACTTTCTAAGCATTTCTGGATCTATTGGTGGTTTAACTCTATCTGGTAATCCATGAACTTCAGCTATGTGTTTAGCTAGAGCACGGTCTTTCTCTATATTAGGTACATCCCTTAACACAAATATTAGATCAAATCTCGATAGTATTGTTGGTGGTAGATTAACGTTCTCTGTGATAGATCTTGTAGGCATATATCTGCCATACTTTGGATTTCCAGCAGCTAGGATAGCTGTTCTAGCATTTAGTCTAGCTACAATACCTGCTTTAGCTATGGATACTGTCTGCTGCTCCATAGCCTCATGAATTGCTACACGATCTTCCTCTCTCATCTTGTCTATCTCATCAATACAGGCTACACCACCATCAGCTAAGACAAGAGCTCCAGCTTCAAGATAGTATTCACCCGTACCTTTCTCTCTAACAACTGCTGCTGTCAAACCAGCAGCAGTTGATCCCCTACCCGTGGTGTAGACAGCTCTAGGTGCTATCCTAGCTACATACTGAAGTAACTGTGATTTTGCTGTTCCGGGATCACCGATTATCAGTACATGTATGTCTCCACGAATCCTAGTTCCATCCGGTAATATCTTTGGAACACCACCAAAGAGTAGAAGGGCTATAGCCTCCTTGATATCCCACATACCAAAGATTCCAGGAGCTATAGATGCTACAATTTTACGTTTAATCATCGGATCTTTAGCTAACTCTCTAATCCTTGCTTCATCTTCAGGTGTAATCTCAATCTCTTCTAAGGGTCGCTGCGAGACTATGATGTTATTAGCATCGACATAGACATCGTAAAGTGATTTCGTTTTTCTACTACTTTTTTGAGATCGTAGTCTAAGAATACCAACTATACATACTCTATCTCCAGGTCTAGCGACATCTACTAGTGGTCCAACAACATCAACTTCTATCGATCTAGGTAATTGACCAGAAGGTACTTCTTCAGGTTTTTCCTGTACAACAAGTCGTTGAAAGTCTACGTATATCGATTTCTCTTCCAGTAGTCTAAATCCTGTTGTCTTGTTACAATATGGACAGATAGCAGGTTTCTCTACAATATCATCTTTAACAGTAACAGTAATCTCATTACCACAGGGTTCATGTACAAAAACAGCCTGTACAATCTTTTGTTTTGGTGGTGTAGATCTTACAACAACACCTTCAATTGCTACTAGTTTACCTATATAAACACTCCTAATTTCACGAATTCTAACTATATTTGGTACATCTTTAAATCTAGGTATGAACTTATCGTATTTCTCAAGATATTCAGGATATTCAAGTTCAACAATTCGCTTGATAGCATCAGAAAAATGTTTTAAAGCATCATCCGGATTATTCAGGATGAAGTCAGCTAAAGAACTATCGAAGGATATAATGTCGTTGAACTCTATCTCAACATCATATCTATCCTCAAGTATCATTCTACGTATTTTCTCGCGATATTTAAACCTGTGATTTTCATCTCTAAAACTCTTCAAGAATTCTTCAATTCTAGATACATAGTCTACAGGTTTAATTTCTAGTTCTGATTCGAGTCTAGTAGCCATGTACTTCACCCTAGATTAGTGGTATCAATTCATCGATAAACTTCTTAACGTACATGCTTATCGCTTTAGCAATCAACTTCTCTTCTACGGACAAGTTCTTCTCTATAGAATCTAGTCCCATAAGCTGTATCGCTTTGAAGATACTACTCAACCTCATCTTGAATAGATCAAAAACATCCTGTTTAGCTCTTTCTATAGCTGAAGTCAAAACAAAATCTCCTTGTTCTCTAGCTGTTTTCTCTATACTCTTTATCGAGTTTAGTGAAGTTATGTAGAAGAAGTCGTCTAGTTTTATAGGTGTATCCCTATGT
>CAZUDD010000177.1:0-3011 GCA_964619665.1 uncultured Desulfurococcaceae archaeon
CCGAATCAATAGTTGTTCTAGAGTGTAGACTAAGAGATATAGTTGAAGCAGGTGATCACGACATTGTTATTGGTGAAATAATAGAAGCTTATAAGAGAAAAGATGTTGATATATCAAATCCAGAATCCTATCAAATACCATTACACATAGGAGGAAACAAATACACAGTTCCAAAAGAGAAGACTATAGCTGTAGAACTATAGGGTTCAGCATGGATAGTATACAATAGTTATTCAGCTATAATTATCCGCAAAAATAGTCATGAAGCTTCAACAATCATTTAGTATACGTAATGTTCAGAATAATACATGTAATGCGCAATGATAATGTTTGTCTCTAGAACAATACCTTGCTCGAATTCAATTCCATAAATAGTTCGAGTAAAGTTTGTTTTGATTCAATGATATTGCTGAATTCAAAATAGAGTATAGATGACTGAGACCGATCTATGTATTGAATTTCTTCAAAAAAGTATTTATGGAAAGGTAAATCCAAGGAGTCCAAACCTTAGCATAATCATCAGCAATATTAACAATGATACGAGACCTATCGCTACAGCTATAACACGAGAAGATGATTTCTGATGGTGTTCAGAACTACTTGAACTATGTAATTTCTCTTTAAGATCACTCAAAGATTTTGCGATCTCCTCTAGCTTCTCTCCAATACTATGCAATTTCTTCTCAATCTCTCTTAACATCGATGCTATTTCGGCTATGTTTTTATTCATGTCCTTAAGCGCATCTTGGACCCCTTCTCGTGAACATTTAGCTAGGGATACAAGAGCATCAACAATCTTTCCTACACTAGCATCACTACAACCAGCACAAACACCACAACAGATTTTCTCCTCTTTTCTTTCTTCACTCGAATTATCTTGCATGAGTCTTCACCTATAGATCTCTCGTAATAAACTATGTGTTTTGGAAAGAACTTGTAGAGAGAAGGGATTTAAGATGAGTGAAATCATGCTCAACACCTTAGAGCTTGTATCAACATCAACTATAGCGTTTACTACAATATAATCTATTTTAGGATATCGAATATCTGTACTAATCGTTATTTGAAGATATATCCCAGATACCCACGATAATCTACATTGCTGAGAAAGCTAGTAGGAAACTCATTACATTGATGTAAGATGAGACTAGCTATACCTCTCTACAATGATATGAGGTGAAGATATTGCTTATCTCTCGTGCATATGGTGTTCTACTCCACATTACATCTTTACCTAGTGATTATGGTGTTGGTGATCTAGGTTCATGGGCGTATAGATTCGCTGGACTACTGTGTAGAGCTGGTGCTAGTTATTGGCAGATACTACCGTTAACACCAACAAGTCTTGAAAAAGGTAATTCACCGTATAGTTCATCATCAACATTTGCAGGAAATCCATTGTTGATAAGTCCTGATCTTCTTGTTGAGGAAGGACTTCTTAAACAAGATGATGTTTCTAGGTATAGAGTTGAGTCTAGATCTAGAGCTGATTATAGCTATGCATATAGGGTTAAAGAGGAACTCCTTGTTAAGGCTTATGAAGAGTTTAAGAAGAGACATAGAGATTTTGTTGATGAGTACGAGAGGTTTATTGAGGAGAATAGCTATTGGATTGAAGACTATGCACTGTTTATGGTTCTTAAAAAGGTTTTTGGTGGTAAGCTATGGATTGAATGGCCTAGAGAATACCGTGATAGAGATCCGCATACACTTCAGAAAGCTAGAAAGGAGTTTCGTGATAAAATTGATTTTGAGATCTTTAAACAGTTTGTATTCTATAAACAGTGGTTTAAATTAAAGAGATACTGTAATAGTCTTGGAATCAGGGTTATAGGTGATATACCATACTATGTAGATCTAGATAGTGCTGATGTATGGACACATCCAGAACTGTTCAAACTAGATAAAGAGAAGAAGCCGTTATTTGTTGGTGGTGTACCACCAGACTACTTTAGTCCTACAGGACAGTTATGGGGTAATCCTGTATATGATTGGAAGAAACATGAAGAAACAGGTTTTGAATGGTGGATAAAGAGACTTGAACACGCATTAAGGGTATACGATATTGTTAGGATAGACCATTTTAGAGGATTGATAGCTTATTGGGAAATACCAGCTGGATCACCAACAGCTGCAACAGGTAAATGGGTTGAAGTTCCCTATGAAAAGTTCTTCAGGGTATTAACACGTAGATTTCCAACAATGCCATTTATAGCTGAAGATCTAGGATTTATAACACCAGATGTTAGAGAAGTAATTCATAGATACTCATTTCCTGGTATGAAGGTACTTGTCTTTGCTTTTGATGGATCACCAGATAACCCGTATCTACCTCATAACCACGATAAGAACTTTGTTGTATATACATCAACACACGATACAAATACAGTTAGAGGTTGGTTTGAGGAAGAAGCTAGTGAATACCAAAAGAAGTTTCTATTCAGATACCTGGGCAGAGAACTAAAACCAGATGAAGTATCGTGGGAATTCATTAGATTAGCACTATCATCAGTATGTAGACTAGCCGTGATACCATTACAAGACATTCTAAACCTAGGTTCAAAAGCAAGAATGAATAGACCAGGAACAGCATTTGGTAACTGGGAATGGAGAGTACTACCACAACAACTCAACAAAGAGATATTCGATAAGCTAAGAGAACTAGCAGAGATATACGGAAGAACCTAGGCAATAAGTCTTAAATGAATTTCTAGAAAGTCAATTCTTTTCTAACTTTATGTCATAACCTTAACTAGTGGATTTGCTGCAAAATATGTCGTAACTGATTATTATGAAGGTGAAGAGGGGTATTACTATGGTATCGTTACATGTGCCCATGGCGTAGATCATTATGATGATGTATATCAGCCAAATATTAGTAAAAGCGATTATTATATTGGTTGGGTTTTAGTGGATGGAGACTATGTGGATCCAAGCATATATAACCCAGACTATGTCGGTGCTGACGGATTTGATGTAGCCTTTGTATTGGTATCGACGTACAGCAGCAG
>CAZUDD010000178.1:0-3009 GCA_964619665.1 uncultured Desulfurococcaceae archaeon
GTGTATAGAGTCCGTAGACTCTATAGACTATGTATGGTTTATCGATATAGTTACAGAGTTTACAGTTTTCAACAAGTTTCTTTATCTCGATAAACCATCTCAAGATTTACTCCACGCTATTCTGCGTATCGATTATGTTGTTTGTAGTACTCTGATAAGTTCTGAAATCCATTTTCGAATACATACACTCCCTTCTTTCTCAAATACTATACCTCTATCCTTTAACTCAACGATTTTCTCGTCTGTAAACCCTAGATTGTACAGAGTGTGTTTTGGTGTGCAGTAACCTTTGAAGATCTCTGTCAATTCCTTAATTCTCTTCGTGTCTATGGATAGAGGTATAGATGGTATTATTACTGCTTCTCTGAATGCTTCATGGATATAGGTTATAGCGTCTACACCAACAAGTAGTGATGCTAATACAAAGAATGTTGTTTCAGCTTTAAAACCAGGTGTTGCTGATACATATACTCTATAACCCATCTTCTTTCTCTCGATAACTCTCTTAACCACTTTGTCAAGTACTTCAACAAGACCTTCATCAAAATCATCAGCACTCCTAATAGCTTTGATCTTCACGGTCTGTACCTCTTTAAAACCAAGATCTTTCAGTACATCAGCAACAACATTCATACAGAGCATTGCGTTGCAGGTATTTGTTGAATAGAGCATAACCTCTATATCGCTGGGACTATGCATAAACAGATCTCTAGTACTCAAAATACCATTGAGTTCAGCTGAAGCTTCTCTAGGTCTATCCCTAACAAACTCTCTCAAGGCTTCATAGACTTCATGACCCTTAACAACCTGACATATGTATCCATCAGGATATGTATTCAAAGGATCGTCTATGGAGAGTCTAAACCATTCACGAATTCTCTTATCACTGTACTTCTCAACAATATGTCTATACTGTGAACTCTGGACAAATCTTTGAAGAATTGATGTTCCTACAGGAGATATATAGAGGATTCCACCCATATCCACAGCCCCAGAAAAGCTCTTCAGTTATCAACTAATAGCTATGGAGGGAAAAGAGTGTGTTTGAAACAGCTCGTGAAATCCTTGGATATGCTATCGAAGAGTTTGAGCGTGCAGTGAAAACAAGGGATGTACTACTCTATAGAAATGCTGCTATCAAGGCTTTTCTAGCTCTCATCATAGTAATCAACGAGTATATCCGTGTCATCCGTGGTTATACACCTAGAAGTCATAGTGAGAGAAGACGTATACTAAGAGAGATTGGTCGTGAAGACCTTAGAGCACTCTATAGCGATTTAATGAAGACTCTACATGAAGAAGCATTCTATGAAGGTATCTATCAACCAGATGAAGTTAGATATGCTATAGACAAGATCAAGAACATTATAGACAAGCTTGAGAACGAGATCAGAAAGCTATGAAATCTCAATAGCTCTACAATACAGAGACTATCTGGTGATGATGAAGAGTCCGACGATTGACTAGATGATGTTTTTAGGCGGCACTGAACCTCTAAATAGATACTCATCGTATTCTCTTTCGTTGAGCCAGACATAGCGCTGCAAGCACTAGATTTGCTATAACAAGAAATAGAATGAATATCGTTAAAGCTATGAATGCTATATGGAGAAACGCTATAGATATGTTCCCCTCGTTAAGTGCATTCAAAACAAGTTCTCCTAGATAAGAAACGATGAACAGTGTAAACGGCAATATGAACACTAAGAGTATTAGTGATAGTATAAGTCTAGTTGTAGGATCTATACCACCAACATAGCATTCACTAGACATCAATGTCTATAACCGAAAACACCATAGTTTTTCAAAGCTATATATCTATAGAGTGAAATGATAGTTATGCTATCTTTACCTTTTCGATTTGTTTAATTGTATATCTATGGTGAGTTTAGATGGTTGTTTTTGTTAATAGTTGTTAAAGCATAGGTGTTTGTTGGGAGTTGAAGTGGTGTTCAATGTGTATAGAGTGTATATCGAGGAGTTGAATAGGTATGTGAATTTTGTTGATAGGGTACTTGAGATTGAGAAGCTTTTTGATGTTGTTAGAAGAGGTACTGTATTTCCTTTGGTTATCTATGGTTCTGAAGGCTGTGGTAAAACAGCTCTTCTACGCTATATTGTTAAGGAGGTTAGTGGTTGGGATAACTATGTTGTTGTCTATGTTGATGCTCTAGAACAGTTTGATATTGAGAAAGCTATTTTCTCTACACATAGAGAGGTCTTAGAGTTTGTACAGCATATCCTATCGATACCGATAGGGTCTACTCTAGCTCGTACTGTAATGTCTTTGATTAGTAGATTAGCTAAAAAGATATCGTTGATTGATAAGAAGGTTCTTGTTGTTATTGATGATGTTTATAGAGCTATTGGTTTTGAAGATGTTGAGAGATACACTAAGTCTCTCTATGAATGGATTGGGTATCTCCATGAGAAGTACGGTGTTGATCGTGTAGCTATAGTTATGACTACATCTGAAGGAGTTTCTAAGAGATTACTTGCTAGACATACCTATGTATCTATCGAGATGTTGTGGAATCTATCTAGAGATGGTTTTGAAGAACTTGTAGAGCAGTTGAGTCCACCACAGGGTATAGATCTCGATGTTCTGTGGAGATTAACTGGTGGTAATCCAAGAGCTTTGATAGAGATTGCTAAGTATGGTTGGGATATCGATAAGTGGATAGATATTGTTTATGAGAATCGTGTTAAGAGAACACTACATATAGTCGATAGAGATAAACTACGTAGACTTGTTGAAGATCCTGATAGCGATTGGAAAACAGCTGAAGAACTAGAGGATATGGGTCTCATGATAGAACTCAAACAAAGAGCCGTAGTTGGACAAACACCAAAACCAGATCCAGAACTAGGTATCGGTAAAAACTGGGCTTGGCAGATACCGGTATACAAATACATAGTTAAAAAGCATCTAAAAACAGGTTAACCCAAAACCACACACCACATAAACTAACAGTTCTAGCAAAAACAATCAACTCTATACATATGTGT
>CAZUDD010000179.1:0-3009 GCA_964619665.1 uncultured Desulfurococcaceae archaeon
CGTAGACTCGCTGTTGAGCTTGGTCTATGGCCTCCTCCTGAAGATGCTGATCTTATTGAGGTTGGTACTCCTAGTGGTCCTGTAAGAAACTATTTGATTCCTAGTACTGTTGAGGTATATGTTGAAACAAACGATAGGAGAGTTGGTCCTGTTAAATGTGATGTTATGATCTCTAACCTTGAGTATGAGGTACTTATTAGTGATAGACTTGGTGGTGAACTAGGTATTGTTATACTTGATCTAAGAGGTAAATGGAGATTCTCGAACGAGGATAGAGTTAGAGAAACTGAAGCTCCACAATACTGGTTCTAGCTCTAGCTATGGTTTTAAGACTACTTTTAGTTGGTCTCTACTCAATGCTTTTTCAAATGCTTGTTTAGCGTTGGATAGACTCTCTATAGATGTAATCAATGGTTTTATTACCTGGTTTTTCAGTAGCTCAATAGCTTTTTCAAAATGGTTGAAGTTTCCACATCTTGTGCATATTAACTTCAACTCTTTTACAACTGCCAACGTGGAGTTGATCTCTATTCTTATACCTGGTGTAGACTTAATGTGGACTATACCTCTAGGTCTGGTTATTTTGATAGCTAGATCAAGACCGTCTCTACTACCTGTAACCTCGAAAACCATATCAAAGCCTATTCCATACCTAGTCTTTCTAGCTATATAATCATCGACGCTATCTATGTCAACGATATCTACGTTGAGATTCTCAAAGAATTTCTTCTTAGGGCTATCACTACGAGCAACAACAGCTATATCTCTAAACCCCATAGACTTCAACAACTGTGTTGTTAGATAAGCAAGATTACCTGTACCAACAACAGCTATCTTATGTATTGGTTTTGGTGTATACTCCCCTAATGCATTTATAACTGCAGCTAAAGGCTCAACCTCAACAGCTATAACAGGATCCAAATCATCAACGATATGAAGCACATTTATAGGTGCTACAAAGTACTCTGCCATACCACCATCAAAATCAATACCAAGAGTCTTCTTGTAGGGACAGTGAGTATAGAGACCCTCTCTACATATAGAGCACGAGAAACAAGCAAAGTTTATCTCAGGAACAACTCTTTTACCAACAAGATTCTGTGGACCCTCAACAACTTCACCACACACTTCATGACCAGGAATAAGAGGCTTCTTAAACAGTGGATATGTACCAACATAGAATGCTTTATCGGTACCACAAATACCAACAGCAAGAGTCTTAACCAAAACCCAGTTCTTCTCTGGAACAGGAATAGGTATATCCTCTACCCTGAGATCTCTAGCTTCGTAGAGTTTCACAGCTAACATATTAAAGAGCACCACGATGAGAATATCTATAGCTAAACATTTATCTGTAGTTGTAGAGCGTAGAGATACTTTGAGGTGTTTTTCAATTGATAGATGTTTGCATTGTCAGCTATGTAACTAAAGAATTAGAGATCTTTCCTGATGGTACTCAAAGACCTATTGTAGCGGGTCCAGGGTATTTTGTTGCCACAACACTTAAACATCTCGATAAGAGCTATAGGGTTCTCATGGTAACCAAGGTTAGCAGAGAGGACTGGGATTTAATAGAAGAACTTCTATCCTATGATATTGAAGTTGTCAATACATTTACGTTGAATACTATGAAGAGTAAGCTTATCTATCATAAAGATGGTAGTAGGTCTATCGAGGTTCTCTCAACAGCAAATCCGTTTACTGATGAAGATATAGATATTTGTGTTGATGCTAGACCAAGGATAATATATCTAGGTCCATTAACAACAAGAGACTTTGAATTTCATCATATAGTTGAGTTGGCTAGAGCATCAAAGCTCTTTATAGATATACAGGGATTTACGAGAAGAGTTGTTGTTGATAGGATTGAGTATGTTGATTGGCCATACAAAGCAATGGCATCTAAATACGTGGATATACTGAAGCTTGACGATAGAGAAGGCTATCTGTTGACAGGTTATAGAGATCCAAAAGCCATCATATCGATGCTTAATGGTTACGGCTATAAAGATATACTGTTAACAACATCTGAAGGTGTATGGATATATACAGAGAACAAGCTATATTTTGAAAGGTATAGAGTTGATAAAGTTATTGGCAGAACAGGTCGTGGAGACACAGCTGTAGCAGCATACATCTATACAAAGCTAAGTAGACTACCTATTGATCAAGCAGTAAAATTCGTAGCAGTGGCAACAGGTATAAAATTGAAACAGATAGGACCATTAAAGATAAGTAAAGAAGAGGTAATGAAGTATATCGAAACAGACTGATCGAATGGTATTTCAGAACTCTGTATACTAGCTATGGTGAGACTACTTTTTTCTGGATAGTATTCTCAAAATTGCTTTTCTGTAGCCTGGTATTTGCCAAGCCCATCTCCTGCCTACACCGAGCTCTAGATCCTCCTTAGGTGGAGAACCGAGTGTAAGGACATGACTAAGCTCAATCATAAGCCCGTTTTCTTCAAGAATTGAAGCTATCTTAGGATCAGCATCGGGATTCTCAACAATTAGGCTTAGCCTAGACGTATCTACATTGTGAAGAACTGAAGCAACTCTTTTCTCAGCTAAATACCTAATCCACTTCTCTATATCCCAATTAAACTGAGCAATCTCAATTAATGCTCTTGGGTTTCCACCAGTTAACTTCCAAAGCTCTTCGATATCGATGTTCTTTGGTGGTTTAAGCTGTCTAACTAAATCTTCAAATCCTTTTCTAGGTAGATTCCACATCATATACACATGGACATAGGTATGCCGAGATAGAATCCTCTTAGAAATACCTTCAGATGTAGTTAAGATGAAGAGTACTCTAGAAACATCGAATTCCTGGTGTAGATAGCCTATCCATTCATACAACATCTTGGTATACCTATCAACATAGTCAAGACCAATAGCTTTATATACATCGTCTAAAACAACAACTATACATTTATTCTTAAGAGATATCTTTTCATGTATTCTACGCAATATCGAGGTTATGTACTGAGCAATACTTTTACCAATG
>CAZUDD010000180.1:0-3006 GCA_964619665.1 uncultured Desulfurococcaceae archaeon
AGAGCATACACATAGCATTTGTTTACTTAGCAATGAAGTCAGGTGTCAAAATGTGAAGGTATATAGCAATTCCGATATGGGCAGCGCTATAGACTATGCTGTACTTGTAGGCCGAAAATACTTTATGAGGTATACACTGGCAATTCTATACAAGTTCCATGTTGAGAAGAGGCATAGAGTTGTTGTTAAAGCCTTGGGTAAAAATATTGCTAGAGCTGTGAAGGCAGTTGAGTCTGCATTGCATCTATCTCGAGAACTATACGTGAGTAAAGTGAAGACATATTCTGTTAGTATCTCTGTTACGAGTATTACTCGTAGAGTTTCAGGTATAGAAATTGAGATTTTAAGAAAAGACTTTGTCCCGTAGACTTAATCGAGTTTCTCTATAGCTATTGGAACCTTGAGTCTATATGTGGTCTTGTCTCTGACTATCTTCAGCTCAACATATCCTCTATCTATTGAATTCTCAACAGCTTTTCTTAGATCAGATATGCGCGTGACTTTCTCTCCGTTAGCTTCAACTATTATATCACCAGCACGTATACCCATTTCATATGCTGGTGATCCTGGAACTACTCTTACAACTAGAAGACCTTCTGTTACAGGTAGATCGTATAGTGATGCTAATTGTGGGTTGATAGACGTTGTGTATACACCTATCCATGCTCTGACAGCTTTACCAAACTTTGACACTAACTCGATGAATCTCTTGACAGTATTTATTGGTATAGCGAAGCCTATACCCTGTGCATAGGGGACTATCGCTGTTACAACTCCAACAACTTCGCCTCGAAGATTGATGAGAGGTCCACCACTATTTCCTGGATTTATAGCTGCATCTGTCTGGATTAGGTCTTCAAGAACGAGTCTTTCATGCTCAATAGTTCTACCTATACCGCTTACTACACCCATAGTTACTGTAGGTCCTAGCCCTAGGGGGCTCCCAATAGCAAAGACTATCTCTCCAATTCTAAGCGAATCTGAATCTCCAAGCTTAAGCGGTTTTACGTCACGCCTTTCTATCCTTATCAATGCCAGATCTTTGTATGGGTCCCTAGCTATAACTCTACCCAGTTCTTTACGTCCATCAAAATAGACTACGTTTACTTCTCTTAGCTCTCCAACTACATGAGCATTCGTGACTATATAGCCTTTGGATACGACAAACCCAGAACCAATACCTGGTACTGGTACAGGATTAAGGAATATGTCATAGGCTATTGCAACAGTTCTTATCATTACAACTCCTTGAGTAGCTTTCTCAACAATATCGGGAACATCCTCAAGGCTAGGCATATGTGAAACCTAACAGAGTTTCTCTGGAATAAGTTTATCTCGTTCGAATATAAAGGATTTTGTGTAGAGGACTTATTAAGGGTCTGAAGAGCTTGGCTATGGAGATTACGTCGAGTAGATACAAGATAGTTAAGGATCCTGTCCATGGATACATAAAACTGTACTCTCATGAAATACCATTGATAGACACATATCCATTTCAGAGATTGCGAAGATTAAAACAGCTAGCGGTAGCTGATCTAGTCTACCCGGGAGCTGTACATACAAGATTTGAGCATAGTCTAGGAGTTGCTCATGTAGCTGAGGTTATGGTTCGTGAAGCACTATCTAAGGCAGGTATAGGTAAAGATGAGATAGAGAGATACGCTTTCATTGTAAGGCTTATAGCATTGCTTCACGATATAGGTCATGGACCGTACAGCCATGTATTTGAAGACTACATCCTCTATCCACGAAGGATAAATCATGAGATTATGGGCTCTAAGATTGTGAGAGAACACAATGAAATTGCTTCACCTTTAGAAAAACTTTGTGCAGAACTCGGGATATCACTGGAAGATTTAGCGAAAGCTATTAGTGCTACCTCTGTACATGAATGGCCTTTTACTAATACCCTTAAGGATTTTGATGAGAGAGCATTGTTCTACATAATTAAAGGGCCATTCTCTGCAGACATAGTGGATTATCTGTTGAGAGACTCTTACTATACTGGAGCTAGCTATGGAAGTGGTCTAGATTGGGTTAGAATTGCCAGATTTACCTATGTCTATGGAGATAAACTTGTTCTTGATGAAAGAGCTCAGGAAGTTATGGATCAGCTGATCATGGCAAGACTATTCATGTTCTCCACGGTATACTACCATAAGAAAGTGCGTGCAGCTACGAAATTTGTTGGTGATATACTGAAAGAGATAGATAGACTGAAGCTTATCGATTTTGATGAATGTATAAAGGATGCATACAAGTATGTTGATCTGGATGACTACAACATAATGCTCAATCCCTCAGTTAGAACTCTACCACTAGTAAGAGACTTCTTATCACGTAGAATACCATATAAAGCGATAGCAGAAAAGCGCTTTAGTTTAAATGAACCCTTAGAAGCGATAATGGGTCATGCTAAAAACTATATGGAGTCTATAATCGAGGATAGACTTCGAAGTCTAGGTATATCGCTTGAAAGAGGTAGAGATTTCTTCGTAGATACGCCTAGACTACCTCTCAATCCAATGTTGTCTGGCGATATTCTCTTTATTAAGAGTATAGATGGAGGTATTATTGAGAGAAGTGTATTGGAACTATCGTGGTTCCATATACCCAAAACAGTTGTTGTAACTAGACTCTTTGTACACCGCAATGTCATGAAGTACGCCGATATCCTTAGAAAGCTTTTCTTTGAAATTCATGGGGGTAGAGAGTTCAGATCCTTCTATTAATCGATGTCAGCCGATCGCGGCCTCTTCATCACGATCATAATATAGCCCGCTCATCATCTAAGCACAACCTTGCATAACACGGATTAAAGAATTTTCTTTCCAAATCCATTCTTATCAGCAGAATTATCGTATATTTCGATTATTCTGAAGACATAGGCTGGATAAGCACTTTTCTTAGAACTTCGATGGTACATATCGTGTAGTGCATTAAGGTATTCATATATAGGGCCTTCTCTATGTATCTCAACATCACATCGTACCTCAAATGATATTC
>CAZUDD010000181.1:0-2975 GCA_964619665.1 uncultured Desulfurococcaceae archaeon
TAGCTAGACAAAAAGGTTATCCAATATAGATAAGTGGAATTAATGGAGATACTCTATCTTATCTTTGAATGGTTCATAAGTGCGTCTATATATATCGCTTTTAACCATTTTTTCTATAAGCTCCTTCGTCCTAGTATACTTCAACCCATATATTTTCTCAGAACCATATCTTCGAGCATACTCATCAAGTGATAAACCCATACCCTGTTGAACTGTTTCTCTATATATATCATCTAGTATATTGAAAGCACAGAAGGGCACTATTCTACCATCTGGTAGACCATAGTGTATAACACATCTCATAACTCTCTGTATATCGTAGTTGTATAAATCCATGAAGTGCATCATGCCTATGAACAGCATCTTATAGTGGAGTTTTCCAAGAGCTTCATAGTTTCTTTTAAGGAATATATTTAATAGAATACTCTTGAATTCATTCTTTAATCCCTCTGGCACTCTATCCCAATATATGTATTTGTTTAGAATATTTAGAATTGATGGTATTGCTAATAGCTTTGCTATTATTTGTGGTTTACCTTCTAACTCAATTGCTTTTCTATAGAGGTATTCTAGTAGTCCATCAACATCTACAAATCTTGTAATGGGGATGAACTCTATATCACCATTCCGTTTCTTTTTTACATATACGTATGTAGCAGCACCACATGCAGGATGAGTAGTGAATTCAACTCTCTTTGATCTATCAAAGGACTCTATGAATTTAGCTATTGGTACCGCTGCATCTACGGGATACCAATCGCTTCTAGTAATTTGTCCTTCAGTTTGATCTTCTATCAACTTGATTGCATCTGGTATTGTAATTCTATAGCGTTCTCTATCCTGTTTTTTCATCATGCCTGTTAAGCTTACAGGTTGTATATTAACGCCTCGAACTATGTCTAGGTTGTAAGCTGCAAACTTTAGTATATCGCCTATCTCGTGATCATTAACTGTTTTTATAAGGGTTGGTACAAGTACAACACTTGTCATTCTAGCTTTTCTGAAGGTCTCGAAGATGAATGGTATTTCCCAGTGATTCTTAGGATTAGTTTTAGGGGATACACCATCAAAACTGAGATACACTGTGTTTACACCAGCATTGCGCAGTCTTCTAGCATACTCAATTGCTTTATTTGGATCTTCTAAGAATAATCTTGCAAATCTAGTTCCATGGGTATTCAATTGTATATGTCTTACACCTTCATCTCTAAGAACCTTAACGATCTCTTCAAGATCTTCCCTTAACGTTGGTTCACCACCAGTTAGCTGTACTGCCGGCACGATACCTTTCTGTAGTTTCAGTGCCCTAACCATAGATCTTATCTGATCTATTGTTGGTTCATAGACATAACCTGCTTTCTCAGCATAGAAGAAACAGTACCAACAGCTTAAGTCACATCTATTTGTTACAACAATGTTCAGAAGAGCTGTATGACTTTTATGTAAAGGACAAAGTCCACATGAATAAGGACAAGGTGCTGTTAGCTCTGTATAGACGTATCCAGGGCCTCTACCTTCAATATCAAATTTCATGAACTTTCTAAAGAGCTCAGCATCACTCCAATACACTTCCTCTATCTCACCATGTTCAGGACATATTCGTCTAATGAATACTTTGTTTTGTCTTTCAACAATTATTGCAGGTAGAATTCTTCTACAATATGGACATAGAGACTGTGTATACCTCAAAACTCTTTCATTTGGTCTTGGAGTTGGTATTGGACCACCTACTTTGATTTCTTTACCAGCTATCTTTACCACGTTCCTGTGAGCATCATATTCAGAGATTCTTTTAGGTATATCTTCGATACTCAATGTATACACCTTTGATTCTAGAGGAATACCCTAGCTTAGCTAGTATTTAACGTTAAAGCTGTTCACGCTATCGGTTTTTCGTTTTGTCAGTGATTATGAGTGAGGAGCTAACATGACTCCATATAATTCTTTTCGTACTCCTACCCCTCCAGATAATCTCGGTAGTGTATCTTAATGGTCTACCTAGAATAGAAGGTTTAAATCCATATCTATGCAATTCATCTATGAATTCCCAAACTACTGTTTTATCTATAAGTACAATAGGCTTGTATTCTTCATTACAAGCTAACACTGTATCGAATAAGTCCATGGTATGTCTATAGGAATCAATAATTGACGGTAAGAGTACATCTTCAGGTTCTACATCTAGATATAGACCCATGTTATTGATCGTAGCCAATGTATGCAGCGTCTCATATAGAGTATCGCTTATATCTATACTAGCCGCTATGTAGCTTCGATAGTTTTCAAATACATGTATAAATCCATAGTTTATCTTTGGCCTACAACTAAATTCTATGGTCTCAAAATTCTTCGGTCTTCTCTTCAGTATTGCATAGTGATAGAGTGCATCTACGGATAAACCTATTTGGTCTATCAATACGAGTTCTAGATTCTCTACACAGTTATTTGGTTGAATTTCTCTACTTATTGGTTTGTACCTACATTCACCAAGTACAAAAACATCTATCCAATCATCGTTACCGGCATTCGTATCTATATTCTCAATGTAACCACCATAGTATTTAATGGCCTCAACTACACCCTTGATGATATCTTCAACACCTGTTTTCCAGTGTTCATTTTTTACACCTATAGACACTGCATAGATGAGAGGTCTACACCCTTTTGAGAGAACATCGCTTACAGCGGCTGTGATCGCTCTAAATCCAAAATCTCTGAGAGAACACCATGGATAGAGAGCTCTTGAAGCTGCAAAACCATCTATTTTAATTACATAGTATCCTTTATCCAGAACAACTCCACCAGAATCATCAAAGAATGATAAAAGTGTCCGTGGATGTCGTGGTATAGTTGATGTGAGTTTCAGTTGAAGCTCTATCTCTTCCAAATTCACACACTCAGCTAGAGTTAGAGAATTGGAGCCGCCGGCGGGATTTGAACCCGCGACCACCGGCTTACAAGGCCGGCGCTCTACC
>CAZUDD010000182.1:0-2948 GCA_964619665.1 uncultured Desulfurococcaceae archaeon
ACGCTAATAGAGTGAGTGGCCCACCGCTGATGAGAACCCGGCAAAAAGGTCATTGATGCCTGTTCAGAGTTACACTGAGGGGGCATAAACGGTTTTCTGAAACTCATCTCTTTGAAATAAGTGCTACAGAACCTAGAACCTGGCCTGGAATGTTCGGTTTGAATACAGCTACTACTACACTATTCCTACGACTATGAACTCTAATTATTCGACCCCTATACGTGTTTCCATAGTTATCCTTCACTATTATTCTTGACCCTATGTATTGAGCTACGTATTTGGGTTCAACAAATAGCTTTACTAGGACCTGATTATTGTATTGTTTCACTTTACTCCTTCTATAGCTTACAATAACTCCCTTAACTTCTCCAGACATAAGCTAGCCCCACTACCTTCAGCAATTCCTATTTCTACCTAATAAGCTTCGATATAGGGAACTTATATCCTTTTAAATTACAAAGAACAAGACTAAAAATACATCTTAGAGGATAGCAGAATAGCTACATTGGACTATGGTTTAAACAGTTTCAACTGTCTGTTCTGATGTCTCTTGCTTTTCTTGCTGCTTACCTACAGTGCTTATCAATGGTATTTCTGGGAACTTCTCCTTCATTTTCTGCTCAGCCACCATTCTAGCTTCTTCTAGTATCTTCTTAGCTTCAGGACTTACAATTGGTTCACTAAGTGGTGTTCCTAGAGCTTCACCAACAGCTGTAACTACATCCTTAAGACTATCCTCTAAGTCCATGAGCTCTATAGATACCTCGGGCATTATACCTTTGACAATCGGCTTGAGCTCCTTTATCACAGCCATTATGGGAACTAAACCTGAAACTACATCACCTACAACAATAACCGTCTCTAGCTTTAGCGCTACATGCTCTAGAGCTGCTTGAACAAAGGCTACTTGCTGAACAAATTTCCTTACCTCAGCTATCTCATTAGCATACGCCAAAGCCCTAGTTTGATCACCTTGAATTATGAAATCAACCAATCTCTCAAATAGCGTTCTATCCCTATCTCTCAACTTATCTATTGTTACCTCTAATCTATTTATCAAAGACCTTATCTTGTAGTACGCCATAACAAGTCTATGCTTTATAGGTTCTCTTCGTGTAAAGAGCTCTTTTAGTTTCATACCAATTTTGTCCGCTAATGAGGTAGTTTCACTCCATTTCTTTTCAAAATCACTTAACTTCATACAGCTCAAGCCCATGCATAAAGCTCGACTATTGCTACCCTAGTTAAACCCTAGCGCTCGTTAGTATCCTCAAAAATGGCGATATATGCAACAGTCTTTGGGCTATACCATCTAGAATTTCTATCACGTATCTCAGTTCAAGAAATAGGAAGTACTGGAAGCTTAACACCCCGTTGATCTTGGTATCTTCCCGAATAAGGTCTCATTATGGGCGAGGTAACTTTAGCAAATACTACGTGTAGAAAACGAGTTCCTTTCTTAAGTTTTATAGGAAATGAGGATCCATGTAACTCTATCGTTATTCTACCTCTAAACCCTCCATCAATGATGGTAGGAGGAATCGACAGACCTAGCCTAGCAAAGGTACTACGGAGCTCGACAAATGCCATTAATTCAGAAGGAACTTTCATGTACTCTAGCGTTGTAACAAGATAAATTGTATGGGGTTTAACTATGAATTCATCTGCTCTAAAACATACATAGAAATTACTCAAATCCGTATGGTTATAGGGATCAAGGATTTTAGACGTTGATTTTAGTTCGCATACTTCATTACCAAGTCTTAGGTCTAAACCATTCTCACGTACTATCTCTTCATCAAACGGTTCTATTGTTAATCTACCAGACCTTATGTAGTTTATAAGGTCAAAATCTGAAAGTATCATCAAAACTCCCAAAAAGAAGCTGACTCTATGCTGCGGTGTTAAGGTCTGAGAGTCTTTAACTACGTATTGAACTATGAACTTCTCTTTGAAGATCTGTAAAAGTCTTTAGCCATCCACAACGCTTTTCATATTCTTCTTTGAGGGATCTGATAGCGATTTCTCCTCTTGGACTTTTTTCATAGAATACTATTGCTTCATACACCTGGATAACTGTATTGGGATCTAACCAGCAATCTGGTCTTAATCCAGCTTTAAGACAGGCTTCACCAAGAAAAGTTTCTACGTCCCAACAATACTCAACAGGTACTTGTGGAAGAAGTGTTCCACTATAAAGTCCACGACTTATTATTATACCATGACGACCTATCTCAATATCTGTAAGAGGATCGCTAATTGTTTTTGGTAGTGATAAAACAGAGACTTCTATTACTATAGAGTCAAGCTCTTTAGGTGATAGCGGTGGAAATCGAGGATCTTCAGTAGCTGCAGCAATAGCAGCATCTATTACTACTTGTGCAAGTGAAGCAACAGGTTTTAAGAACCCTATACATCCTCGAAGGGTTTTCGTTTCTCCAACAATTTTCTCTATGGTGACGAACGCTAATCCGGGTTTCAAGAATTTACTTGGAATATCTTCAGGAATATCTATTCTTTTTCTAGATGTTACAAAGGTTTCTATAGCTTCTCTAGCAAGCTTTACTAGGTATGTACCCTCTTCTAATGTTATGGTACTTGGATCTACGACTTCTTCCCTACTCATGTCTTTCACCTAACAGTTTCTCTCTAGGTCTTAGTTTAGCATATAGTCTAGCTTTTTCTGCTTGTACAAGTTCAAGTATCTTAGTTATGGATTTCCAATGGTTTCCTTGCCAATAAACCTTTCCACAGGAAGTACAGATCCAGAACTCTCTATACTTCAACGCTATATCTTTACTAACCTTACCAGCTACTTCAACAAGAGAGTTTGTGTATCTCAACACTCCATTACATTGTGGACATCGAGTATCATACTTATTGAATTCAACTCTTATACCAAACTTAACTGCTAGTAATGCTAACACTTTTTCAATACTTGGATCCTC
>CAZUDD010000183.1:0-2948 GCA_964619665.1 uncultured Desulfurococcaceae archaeon
TAGCAATACCATTGCTTCGAGTTACAAAGTACTTCTCGTATGCTGATCTTCAGGTAGCTAAGCTTTACAAGTCTAAAAAGGCTAAGGAGAGAATCCAAGAGTTATTGAAGATCAATTGGTTTGAAAAGATGAAGAAGATGTACTTAGAAGAAGCTGAAGATGTTGTTAAGCGCATTAGAGAGTTCAACAAGAAAGGTCCTAAAGATGTTGAAGGAGAGATCAGAGCTGGTATAGACTCATTAAGAGAAGAATTGAAACAAGAAGTTGATGTAATAATAACATCACCTCCATATCTGCAGGCCCAGGAATACATAAGATCGTTTAAACTAGAGCTATTCTGGCTAGGTTTTAAAGAAGATCAGATTAGAAAGCTAACTAAATTGGAGATACCCTACAATAATCCACCTAATATAGAAGTCAAAAGCAAGACATATCATGAATACAGAGAAAAAGTGAAGAAGCTAAACCATAGTAAACTATTGGAGCTCTACGATGCCTACTTCAAATCACTAGCATATTTCCTAGAGAAAAACCATGATAAGGTTAGAAAGTATATCTGCATATTTGTAGGACCTGTCAAAATCAGAAACATCAGGATACCTATAGATGAAATTCTAAAAGAAGTCCTCGAAAATCTTGGTTGGACACATGAAAAAACCTATATTGATACAATAGTCTCTAGAAGACTATTTGAATCTCAAGTAAACCCAGCAACCGGGTTGCCTGATGAGAGAACACCTACAGAACACCTACTAGTAATGAAGAGAAAATAAGTGATCAGACTTATATTAAAGGCTTAGCCAGTCTATGTGTATGAAGTGCCTTCTCATATATAAGCAACATAAATATTAGTTGCTTTAAATATTCGCATTGCTTCACCATATCATTTGTTTCTAGTAGCTGAAGGCTAATGTTACGAGATCTAGCCTCCTTCAGAACCTTAAATATTAGATCATCAACAGCTTTATTCAATTGATCCCATAGAGACTCGATAACTCCATATATATCAGTTGTAATTTGAACGGAGCTAGAACTTACGACGTTACTAAGAGTATTTTCTAGATCTTGATGTATCAATTCATATACAATCTTAGCATTGGAAACTCCGAACTGATTATATATCTCAATCTCGTGCATTACAATAGAAAATGTAAGCCAATAATCATCTACGGCCATATTTTCAATATTCTCTATCTCCTTCTTGAAAGTCTCAGCACCAAGACCTAGGTCTTCACCTAGTACATCACCATATGAGAATCCTATTTGGAATTCTAGACCAGTTGATGAATGCCTTAGCCTTATCCTTCCTCTGAAATTATTCTGCTGTATTGCAGATCTCAAAGCTTTTTCATCCATGCTTGTTGGATATCGTATATGCCATCCTTTTTTCTCTACAAGATCTTTGATCTGTCCATGGATATGCTCTATTAAATACTCCGTTATATCCTTGAGTCTACTATTGACATCACTATGTATCTTAGGGTTTGCAAACTCTCCTTTTTCATTGAAGAGTATAGCGATTATGTATTCGATACCTCTTAAGTCTTTAAGACCTTGAACAAATTCTTCGGAACCTAGCCACTTTAACAATAATCGAAGTTTATCAAGTAGAGACTCTTCTCCAGTCTTACCACCAGTAAGTGATGAAGCTCTTATTTCTAAGATCTTCAGTGTATTCTGCTGGATAAATGCTACGTCAATCTGTTTTCTACTTTTAATGTGAATGCCCAGCTTCTCGAATATTCGTTCTAATGTAGCTCCTGGATCAAATATCGTGTCTATACCACATACCTCTTTGTACTTTCTAAGTATTCCCGTAATTATCTTTTCATTGATTCTCCCTAGCCTAGCACCTGTTGAACTTATTAAGAATTGAATTAGAGGAAACCATCTTCTGTATGTTCGAGACATTACTGTATCCTTGTTCAATGCTGCAGTTAACCCTACAAAGAACCTCGTAAGTCTATCTATGGTTTCCGGTTTCTCATGTGGCTCTTCTGTGATGAATCTCAACACATGCTCCATTAATTCTTTATAGCTATCATATATAAGCACCAATGGATCATATGGGTTTATACTCCTTAAATTGTCAATTAATTTTTGTGGCATAAGGTAAATCAATCTGTATTTATTCTGAGTCATAGCTCCAAACCTATAATGCTAGACATATCCTTGTACAAGTATAGCACTAGCGAAATAGCATTTCTCTCACACGATATTAAGTGTGTATTGTAGACAGAGTGAATGGGTGAAAAAATGACAAAGTATTGGATCATACCCTTGACAGAACATAATTGGGAAGTGGTTAAGAAGCTCAATATCATTGGCGTGGCACCACGTTCACCGGCAAGGAATTTAATATCTAAGGATGACGTGATAATATTCTATGTTGTTAGAAAAGGCGCAACTAAGTATGGAGGTAAGTTTGTTGGTGCTTATAGGGTAGTGTCAGATTGGTACTACGAAGAAAAGCCCTTATGGCCTGATGAAGTAAATGAAGGTAAAGTTAAGTACCCATGGAGAGCTAAGATAGAACCCATTAAACTGGGTATGGTAGATCTGCGCGATATAGTTGAGAAGCTGAGCTTCATAGCTAAGAAAAATAGACCCGCGGTTTACCTTATGGGCACACCAGCAAACTTTAAGAGACCTATACCAGCTGAAGATGCCAAGATAATATTAGAAGCCTTACGATGATGCTTCAGGTAAACAAATTGGAATGCATCAACGTATTCAAAAGGCTAATCCCCTCATTGAAAGATGTGTAGAGGTCTTGACATATCATAGCAGAAACTCCTTGTATCCACTAATATATAAAATGTTATGATATGTCGTTCGTACAGTATTGTTTGTTATACAGGTAACACTTTTTCAGCGTATTGCATTAGGGGTACAATCTGTGAACAAAAATATTGAATTCATAAATGAGATCTATAGAACTATAGGAC
>CAZUDD010000184.1:0-2925 GCA_964619665.1 uncultured Desulfurococcaceae archaeon
GGTTATCTTAATTTCTTAATCAGCGTACCTAGCGTTCATCATTTATCAGCTGCAGGACTGTTCATCATTGTTTAAAATTCTTTACTTATCAGCCAAGCATGACGTTAATCATTTATCATAACCCAGTTCTTCATCATCTATGAATCTTCTTCTCCATAAGATTCAAAAACCTAAGTATTTCATAATACATGTTGACTCTATGCCTACAATAATTCTTGAATTACCTAATGACTTATATGAGAAATTGAGAAGTATTGCATTGATGAGAGATAAGTTAGTCGAAGAGTTTTTACAAGATTTAATAATTGAGAAGTTAAATCTTCACTCTAATTCTCTAGTAAATCTTTACTTAATGCAGTGTGAAAGATTTCTAAAAGAGGTTGAAAAGTTTTTAAATGAAGGTAATTATGTACAAGCAAGTGAGAAAGCTTGGGATGCAGCTGTACAAATTGTTAAAGCTATTGCTACTAAGAAAGAAAAGATTTTAGTTTCACATAGACAACTTCATGAATTTGTTAGTGAACTGGTTAAGGAGTTGAAAGATAATGAGATAGCTAATCTATGGTCTTCAGCGAATGAATTACATAGAAATTTTTATGAAAATTAGTTACCTACTGAGTTAGTTTTGATATATGTTAGGAATGTTAAGAAATTTGTTGAGAAGTTGAAAAAGATCTTGTAATTATGTTCCTAATGTCCAAGATTCTAAATATTTCTTCTGTTCTTCTGTAAGTTCATCAATTTCAATACCCATTGTTTCTAGTTTAAGTTTAGCAATTGATAAGTCTAATTCATCAGGTAACTTATATACTTTTGGTTGTAGTTTACCTCTATTCTTAACAATGTATTCTACTGCAAGTGCTTGATTCGAAAATGACATGTCCATAACTTCACTTGGATGACCTTCAGCACATACAAGATTAACAAGTCTACCTTCAGCTAGTAAGTAAACTCTCTTACCATTCTTCAAAACATACTCAGTAACTCCTGGTCTTACTTGTCTTTTACTAACTGCAAGTTCTTCAAGATCAGGTATCCATATTTCAACATTGAAATGTCCTGTATTTGCTAGTATTGCACCATCCTTCATTTTTTCAATATGTTCTTTCCTAATTACCTTGATATTACCTGTAGCTGTAATAAAGATGTCACCAATTTCAGCTGCTTTACTCATAGGCATAACTTCAAATCCATCCATTACAGCTTCAAGTGCACGTAATGGATTAACTTCAGTTACAATTACACGTCTTGCACCAAGTCCTTTAGCTCTCATAGCAACACCACGACCAACCCATCCATAACCTGCAACTACAACAACTTTACCTGCAACTAGTATGTTTGTTGCTCTTAAGATACCATCCCATGTTGATTGACCTGTACCATACCTATTATCAAATAAGTATTTTGTATATGATTCATTTACAGCTATTACAGGGTACTTAAGTATACCTTCACGTTCCATAGCTTTGATTCTAATAACACCTGTTGTTGTTTCTTCAGTACCACCAAGAACTTTACTAATCATTTTATTGAAATCACGTTCACCAAGAATTTCTTTAGCATATTTTGTTGTCTCATCTTCTCTACCTAATGCAAGTTTATGAAATGTTGATATTATGTCTGCACCATCATCCATAGTTACATCAGGTTCAATACTTAATGCATTACCAACTGCGTTGTAGTACTCACGTTCATTCATACCACGCCAAGCATATACATAAACACCTTCTTCAGCAAGTGCTGCAGCTACATCATCTTGTGTTGATAATGGATTACATGGACATAATGCAACTTCAGCACCACCAGCAACTAATGTTCTAATTAGTACAGCAGTCTCCTTAGTTACATGTAGACTAGCTGCAATCTTAATACCTTCAAGAGGTTTTTCTTTCATAAAACGTTCACGAATTTTAAGTAGTACAGGCATATGACGTTCAGCCCACTCAATTTGTATACGTCCTTTTTCAGCAAGTGATGGATCTTTAACTTTAATACTTGGCTTAACCATACTGAATGATTAACATAAACCTAGTTAATAAGTCTAAAGATTTATGAGTTATCTAGTAAGTAAAGATTTAGATGATGAACTTTCGCCCTATATGATTGATGATGAACAGCCGAGAAACTGAAATCACCATAGTACTAGTTCAATACTTAACCTATACTCCTCATCATCATTTCTAAATCTCCAATATCCATTATATGGACAAGAATAATAATACCAAGTTTTGAAATTACGTAACCACTTAATAATACTTCACGCTCAATCATAGATACTACAACATCTGAAATAATGGAGTCTGATGTTTTATTACTTTCAACTACACAAACTTCACACCTTCAGTTACATAATACATTCCTACTGGTCCACCTGCAGTGTCATAAAGAATATTCTTTAAGAAGTCATAAACCTAGTTTTTGAGCTAACTTAATTGGTAATACAATTTCAAGTCTATGTGTTGTATATCTTGTATTAAGTAAAGCTGATGTTATGACAACTTTATTAAGTTGAAGTCTTTTCAAAGACTTTAACTTAACTCTAATTCTTACCGACATATTTTCTATACAAATCTACCAGGTATTCAAGACTACATAAACGATCAATTCTACGTGAAGTTAATCTACGTAGAGTCAAAATTTTTCTAGACACAATTAACTTAGATACTTAAGTAGTATATAGGTTTATGTGATGAACGTTACCTTGCTGATAATTGATGAACCTACCCTTGACTGATAAATTATGTAAATGTTAACTTACGTTTAACATAATGCCTTAATCTATCAGCTGCTAAATAACATTCTTCAGCATGTTTTAATGCAAGTTGAGCTTCTTCTTTTTTGAAAAATTTCTCAGGTCCTAATCCAAGTCTTTCATTTCCATACTTTGCTACTGTATAGAATGTCATCCACATCTTTGAAATTAAC
>CAZUDD010000185.1:0-2913 GCA_964619665.1 uncultured Desulfurococcaceae archaeon
TACACTCATTTTAGTCCAAGAACCACTTAACGAAGGTCGATATGAAGTATTTGGTCTAGACTTTCTGCACTATACCAACAGAATGGTCTATGGAGTTTCTGTTCAATTATGTTTTTAGCGTTTTCAAAATGTTTTACGTGGTGTCCTAATGCGATTACCAGTAGCTTGGGAGCACCGCATTCATGTGCTTTCATACTTGATGTAGTGATTATCTTTGCATCATCTTTAGCTGAGTGTTTACGTGTAGATAGAGCTGTTTCAACTAGATCTAGAAATCTATCTTCTCTACATGTCCTCAATATCTCTTCTTCTTCACTTCGAGTAATCTCTAAGATTCTTACTCTATATGCGATACTCCTAACTCTATAGTGAAGATCAATGTTTGTGATTCTACGGTATTGAATTTTGAGTGTGTATGGTATTAGGATGAATAGAGTGTAGTTCTTGAGCTTTTCAAAGAAGATACCTAGTTTTCTTTCTTCAAGAAGTTTCTTGAGTGCTGGTGTATCGATGACTATGAATAGTGATTTCATTGTGATCCCATAGAGCTACCCTCTAAGTATCTAAAGGATTCTTCTAGTATCTCAATGGGTTCTGACAGTCTCAATACATTGTCTATTCTTTCAAGTGTTGATGTTTTAACATCAACATACCGTTTTTCTGGACTCCAGATAAAGCGTTGAATACTACACTGTTTCTCTATACCTGGTCTACTATTCGCTAATTCTTCGAATATCCTTATACTTCTTGTAAGGATATCAGGATTATGTGTTATAATCACAGTGTATAGATTGTCTATCCTCATAGTCTTATCTACTACATAGTCGAGGAGTTTCTGTGTCAATACTGGATCACAGTGTTCAGCAAACTCATCTATTACTAGAAGTGCTTTAAGGTTCTTCTCAGTTTGTAGAAATAGGGTTAGACCCTCCATAATAACTTTTACAAAACCTGCTTCTAGAACTCCCATAGGAACTCTTAGTGTTGATGGTATAGCGATAGAAAGTCCTATCTCATCAGATAAAGTAGCTCTACTCTCGATAGTGCTTAGAAATAGCTTTAACCTTCTCTTACTAGCACCCTCAATATCCGCTATAACCGAAGTAGACTTCTTGAACTCCATGATATGGCCTATAGATGCAGCTAAATCAACAAGAAATTTAGCTAGAATAGGATTGAATTTGCGTTCGAATAGTAGTCGAAGTAGAAGAAAATCAACAGCTATATCATAACCATACTTTCTAGCAAGATCTAGATAGTCTCTACCAGCAGTATACAGTAGTTCAACAATGTTGTTTAGAGGTCTTTCCTGTGGTATATGGATATAGATAGCAGACTTTATATCATCATCTACTCTAAGATTAATACCCTCACTATCAACGAATAAATCTATCAACAGCTTATCTCCACAATAAAGCTTTAGAAAACCATCTCTAGACCCATGCCTAAGAATAGCCTGTGAAGCTATAAACCCTATAACATCTCTTCCAAGAGTAAGTGCCTCCGTGACTGCTCCATCATCTAGAGCTATCAAACGAGCAAAAGCAGTTGTAGTATCTTCAGATCTAAGTCTAGCTATATCCATAGACATCCAGGCAAGTACCAATAACCGAAATAGAAAACTCTTTCCTGTACCTATAGCACCAAATACAAGATTAAACTTCTTAAACTCAATATCAACATGTTCAAAAGGACCTATGTCACTACCTATAACTCTAAACATCGTTATCAACACTCACTACTTCAATACCCTTAAGCCTATCTATGCAACAAGCTAAATATGTAGTAGAACACACATAACAAACCCTTAAACTATGACGAAAACCATAGACAACAATAATACCACTACATAGATCCTCATGTCTTCTCAATATATGCTGAGTAGGTGATCAACAATAATGAGCATAGTATGTGTATACCCATCATCAGAAATCTATGTGTTGATCTACCGAACATAGATCTTTATTTCAAGAACTACAGAAAGGTCTAGTACAGCGATGTCCCCATGTATTGAGATAGCGGTTGAAGTTATGGATAGTGCACGCTGTGAACTCTATATCAGGAACAAATAACTATTGTATTGATCAAAACTAGAGATTTATAGAGGATGAGATAGGCTATGGAGCAGGATCTCCCAATAGATTTTTCTCCTCAGATCGCTGTAGCTAGTATAGTAGTTCCATTAGTTTCAAAGGGATGAACTGAATAATCTCATAGATAGGTAGTGATTTTATTGTAGAACAATTTGGAGTTTTGAATACAGGCAAAGACTGGTTTAGCTTGGTATAGGTTTAGCTGGTGTTGATTATGACAAGACTTGTTTTTCTTAATGCTTTGCCTCTCAATGCTTTTAATTTGAGGGAAGGTAATGAGGTTGTGTTTAGGGTTAAGAAGATTAGTCTAGATGACCTAAAGAGCATTGTGAGGAATGCAGAGGGTATTGATTGTTTTATTAGGCATAAAGCAACAGTTGAGTTTCTAAGAAATGTTCTTGGTATTGATATAGAGTCTTCATCTAGTCTCTACAGCTATAATCCAAATGACAGGATTGTTGTTATAGCTCTCAAAAAGCCTATTAGAGGTCAAGAAGTATCTGTTGTTCGTTTAGAGGATATCGAGGTATATCTAGTCGATGTAGTGGAACGACGATAACCAGGTTCACGGTGTTGACGAATAGGTACCACCTGCTGTTCATCTCTATGCACTTCTCAATGTTTCTAAGGCTAGTCCTTCACGTCTTAAGAAGATTCCCAACACCAACAGCTACAACTTTAACCACAATGCACAATACATCTACAAAACAATATCGAAGATCTATATAACCAAACAATACAACACATAGAGACCTAGAACACAACATCAACTCTATACATATGTGTGTCTGGCAATAGCTTTCTTGCCAAGATATAAAGT
>CAZUDD010000186.1:0-259 GCA_964619665.1 uncultured Desulfurococcaceae archaeon
CAGCAATATTACGCTATCCGCTTAACCTCATAGCAAAACTTGGATACGACATTAATCAGATCAAGGAAACATTCGAATTGTTTAGAGCAATTGCAACCCATCTCTACTGGTGTAAGATACTGGGATTAGATTTCGATCCAAAATGTTATTGCTAGAGCAAAGAAGTTACACAGCTTTCTCAGAGATTGCCTCTTCAATGAAAGGTCTAGGAGATACCTCTTCAAAAACATTAACAAGATACCCAGACCAAAGAAGACAC
>CAZUDD010000186.1:269-2902 GCA_964619665.1 uncultured Desulfurococcaceae archaeon
ACCTTAATCCACGTGTAGGTGTTGTCGTATACCCGAAAACGAATAATTGCGTTGTACTAAACCTTAATAAGCATGAGATACGGGTTTACGGATTAAATCAAGGTGTCTCGATAAAACTGCCGTTAAAGAGGAAGACTGTTGAGTGGATTAAGAAGATCCTTGTTGATAACCCTAGAAAGACTGCTACACTAGTTCTCCACAACAATATTCTTGAAATCCACTTACACTTCTCTAAAACTATTAATGTACCTGATGTCAAGCTCCCGCTTAGGAGTGGTAGATACCTTACTGCCGTCGTGGATATTAATTCACGACATGGTATCGCCTGTACATGGATGCTTATTGATGTTGATAGGAATATGTATAAGATCATTAGGTTCAAGAAGTATCGTAGGAAGAATCTCTCAAGACTATGGATCTACGTATCCCGTATTCAAAGGATTAGGGATAGGCTCAAGAATATTGGTATCCTTAACTATGAGAAGAAGCTTTTGTACAATAAGCTTGTCAGGCAATGTCTTAGAAGAATCTCAGGTATAAACAGAGACTTTGTTGCCAAGGTTACAGACGAGATTGTTTTGAGGACGAGAAGAATTGCTAGAAGATACTCTGCACAACCATTAATAGTTGTCGACAAGCCCAATCCTGAGTCTATTAGGAATAGTGTTCTTCAGAATACCCTTCTCAGGCTAGCAAAGATCCTTAGAGTGAAGTCGTTATGGTATAGTATACCGTTTGTGGAGCTTAGACTAGCATCATGGACATGCCCGTTCTGTAACATGTGCATGAAACTTGCTAGAAAACGCGTCGAGCGAGAATCCACTATTGTCCTAGATGCATGTTTAAGGCTGATAGAGACCTTATTCCCACATATATTTTCATCAGAAGCTACACCACTCTGAAGATAAAGAACCATCAATAACCAGCAACATAAAACACAACCCACCCAAAATAGAATAAAGCCTTCTAGAGTAGGGCATGACCAATATTCTACCTCTCGCGATTAAATAGCTTCACTGGTGACTATTATAATCCTGAAGCTTTTGCTAGGCTCCTGTTCATTTTTAATAGCTATTTGCTTTGGAGCATTAGCATTTAAACTTATTTCTTGCTTCCTTTGGTCTCCATCCCCGCTCGTGTTTCGCTTTCTTCAACTTTATATAGCAAATAATTTGGGCATGCATTGCATATTAGTTCGGTGGCGGGCGTTTATTTACAACGTTGCCTGTAAATGCCCACTCTTCGAGCTATTAGCGCTGCGACAACCCCTGCATTAACTCCACCATCTATGTTGACTACAGCTAAACCTAATGGACAGGACTGCAACATTGATAATAGGGCAGCTTGTCCACCAGCTCCCGCACCATATCCTACTGATGTTGGAACCCCTATTACTGGGACATCGATTAAGGAGGCAATGACTGATGGTAGCGCTCCTTCCATACCAGCAATAACTATTACCACATCGACATCAGCTTCCTTAAGCTTCTTAACGGCCGATATGACTCTATGGAAACCTGCTATCCCTACATCATATATTGTTACAGTTTTGCATCCCATCTCCTCTACGATTACTCGTGCTTCCTCAGCCACTCTTATATCAGCTGTACCTGCAGTCACTATCCCCACTGTACATGGTAGTTTATGTTGCGGCCGGGCATCCTTTAGCTTTATAACAGCTATTCTCCCCACTTCATTTAATGCGATCTCAAAATCACATGTTTTAGCTAGACTCTTCAATTCCTTGATCTGTTCATCCGTTAATCTAGATACTATCACCTTCCCTAGAGCAGGTACTACATTTTTTATTAGCTTAATCAGTAATTCCGGGCTCTTTTTCTCACCTAAAATAATTTCGGGTACATCTCTTCTAAGACTGCGTCCTATATCGAATCTTATGGAGTCTTCGATATTTTGTATTGCAAATAATCTTATCAGGTTAACGGCTTCATCAACCCTTACTTCACCTCTCGCAACAGCTTCAAGTATACTTCTTAAATCGGTTAACACCTTCCTCAACTATTCTCCCCTCACGAAACTAGCATTCACCTCCCTATTACAGTTTTTCCTTTACAAAGCTACTGAATTAAACCTTAGTATTAGCAAAATCTCCTACATCTGACATTGTAGGCTCGTTCCTTGCGGATTAGGGTTGTATAGTTACCGTCGCTCACCTCAGAGTGGTTGTTTAGAGTGCTTTTGATCATGTCAAGCACTGTTTTGACGTGATCTTCACGGTTCTGTGCTTGACCATTGTCTTGAGTATCCAGTAGTCTTTATAGAGGGGCTGGGGCCTCAAAGCCTAAAGATGTCGCAGTGTATCTCGTTGGGGCTGAGGACAGTAGAGCTATTATAGGAGCTCAAGATCACCAGTAATAGGATCCCGGAGGGGTTCGTGTAGATAGCTAAGAGCTCCGGAGAAAAGGGCGAGGATCCTGAGATGAAGCAAGTAGATCTCGAGAAGCTTGGTAGAGAAGCAGGTTTACGTGGGAAGCATGTAGTCTGTATTAATTTGTGTAACTAATGTCTTGGGAACGATCTACGTCTCTCAACAAAATAGGTTAAGAGCCCTTCTCAAGGCTTAACATCTAGCCAATACTGTATCGTGTAGCTATGTTTTAAGGCTCCTTATC
>CAZUDD010000187.1:0-2871 GCA_964619665.1 uncultured Desulfurococcaceae archaeon
GTATCTATATAGAGGTAGTGATTTAGTAGATAAACTATTCAATAGATTGTTAGATCTAGGCTATACTGTTGTTGGACCAAAGAGAAGTGGTAACTCTGTTATCCTCGATAAGATATCTAGTTCTAGAGAGATTGTTCTTGACTATGTAAGGACTTTGAATAGTCCAAAACACTTTCTATATCCATCAAATACTGTGTTGTATTCATGGCGTAGAAAAAATGGTTATATCGATATAGAGATTCCTGACTATAGTGATAAGATTGCTTTTCTCTGTATAAAGCCTTGTGATGCTAATGCTATCTATGCACTAGATCTTCAACTACTATCTGATCCTCCAGATCCTATCTATAGCTCTAAGAGAAGAGATTGTATTGTGATTGTTCATGACTGTATAGCTAGAGATGAATATTGTTTTTGTGAAGTTCTAGGGTATAGAGAGCCTAGAGTCTATGATTTGTGGTTAATACCTGTAGAAAAGGGATACATAGTTTCTGTTGATGGTAAAGGTCGCGAGATTGTTGAAGGGATAGATCTTAAACCGATAGAAAAGCCTGTTATACCTAGTCTAGGTACTAAGAGATTTGGTCTCGATATAGAGACTATCTATGAAAGACTTCGTAATAGATATGATGATCCTAGATGGGATGAATTTGTTCGAAAATGTCTCCTCTGTGGTGGTTGTACTGCTACATGTCCAACCTGTATATGTTTTGATGTTGTAGACGAGGTCGATGTTGATGGTTTATCAGGTAGAAGAGTAAGGGTATACACATCGTGTATTCTAAGAAGTTTTACAGTTGTTGCTGGTGGTCGTGTAGTTAGAAAAGTTCCTAGTGAGAGATTTAGGTATAGATACTTCCATAAACTCGTATTCTCTGTAGAGAGGTATGGTGCACCTCTATGTGTTGGTTGTGGTAGATGTGCATCACAATGTGCTGCTAAGATAAATATGCTTGAGGTTATAAGGTATGTCACAGCTTAACAATCCATACATACCCCAGATAGCACGAGTTCTAGATGTCATTGATGAGACAAGCGATATAAAGACTATTGCTCTTAGACTTCAACAACCAATAACATTTACTCCTGGTCAATTCGTAATGGTTACAGTATACGGTTTTGGTGAAGCACCATTCGCAATAGCTTCAAAACCAGGTAAAACAGATACTATTGAGATCACGGTTAGATCTATAGGTGATGTTACTAGAGCTATACATAGACTAAAGAAAGATGATATTGTTGGTATAAGAGGGCCTCTAGGTCGCGGATTTCCATTAAATGAGTTGGAGAACAACAATATTGTTGTTATTGCTGGTGGTACAGGATTAATAGGTGTTGTATCTCTTCTATGGTATATACATGTAAATAGATCGAAGTTTAAAGACGTAACTCTATTATTTGGTGTTCGAACACCTAGAGATTTTATCAGAGTTAAAGATCTTGAAGAGTTTAGGAAATCTATAGAGATACATTTATCTGTTGATAGAGCTGAAGGTATGGAATGGCATGGTCATGTAGGTTTTGTAACAGATTTCATAGATCTTCTAGATATTGTGAAACCCAATACTAAATATATTGTTTGTGGACCACCAATGATGATGAAAGTAGCTTTCAAGAAACTAGTTTCTAAAGGTGTTGATAGAAGAGATATCTATGTATCTCTAGAAAGACATATGAAGTGTGGTATAGGTAAATGTGGTAGATGTATGTTATCTAATGGAATGTATGTTTGTAGAGATGGACCTGTTTTTAGATGTGATACAATACCTGAGAGGGATATTGAGTGATGAAGCTATGTATCTTTAGTCTATCAGGTTGTGAAGGATGTACTGTTCAGCTACTGAACGTGCTGCTTGAAGATGGTGAATTTACAAAGCATTTCGAGATCATTGGACCACTAGTAAATACTGCAGATATCGATTTCTGTGATATTGCTTTTGTTGATGGTGCTGCTGTTACAGTTCATGATGTAGAGCTTCTTAGAGAGATTCGTAGAAAGAGTAGAAGGTTGATAGCTCTTGGTGCTTGTGCATGTCTGGGTGGATTAATAGCTTTGAATGAGTTGATAGGTATTGACTATGGAACTAAGCTAGTCTATGTTGAAAAACCAAGTATAGAGCTATTGAATGAGATTAAACCTATTAGCTATGTTGTGAGTATCGATGGAGAAATTCCTGGTTGTCCACCAATACCTGAAGATATAAAGAACTATCTCATCTCTTTAATACATGGAAAGACATTTAGATTACCTGATAGTGCTGTTTGTCATGAGTGTAGATCTAGAGGTCTTCGATGTCTATTAAATGAAGGTAGAATATGTCTAGGTATGGTTACTAGAGCTGGTTGTGGAGCTAAATGTATTCTCTATGGATATCCTTGCTGGGGTTGTAGAGGTCCTATAGAGGAGATATCAACAGATAAAGTTCTTGAGGTTGTCTATACCAACAATATCGATGTAAATAGATTTCGTGATATACTATCTCTTTTCCTCTCAAAAACAAAGATCTATAGAGATTTAAGGGGTATTAGATGATGAAGAGAATATCTATAGAGACTATTCCTAGAATTGAAGGTCATATGGGTTTAGAGATAACAATTGATTGGAATTCAAAGATTTGTAGAGATGTAAAGGCAACAGTATTTGAGGGTCCACGATTTTTCGAGGTGATTCTAAAGAATAGATCTATAGATGAAGTTCCTGTAATAGCGTCTAGAATCTGTGGTATTTGTGGATATGCACATGCTGTTTGTGCAGCTAAAGCTATTGAGGATTGTCTTGCTATTGAAGTTGATGAGTATATAGAGTATTTGAGGGAGTTTGCTCTAAGACTAAATACCATTGATAGTCATGCACTACACATAGGCTTACTC
>CAZUDD010000188.1:0-2869 GCA_964619665.1 uncultured Desulfurococcaceae archaeon
TAGGATTCAACATCTTAAAGCTGATAATGATGTTCTTCGAATATATACAAGACCTATGTATCTCAGAGGATGAACTGTATCATCTTCAAGAAAAGTTGTGGAAAATGTTTAGTAAGGTATTGCGTTGTTGGATGGTAAATGAGCTATGGGAGGTCATAGTTTCAGAGTTTGGTTTAGAGTTCTGTCCAAGAACGTTGCTAGAGGTACTTGAAGAGGTCGGAATCGGTATAGCTGAGTATCCTGCTGTATTCATAGTAGCAATCGCGATAAGACCCTATGCCGGTCCGGCGCTTGATGAATATGGTATTGTATACAAGGTTAGAGCCGTATACATCTTCGGTGGATGGGTAAAGGTACCAGAATTCACACGAATAGACATTACGACTCCTTGGATAGATATAAGTTTTACGTCTCCTTGGTAGTTATGTAAGGGAGTCTCAGCCTTGGTTTCAAGGGTAAGACTCTCTACAGTTCTGTTTTTTATCCTCATTATATTTCCGCTGGGTATTGGCTTTTCCTCTGTATTAACTAAGCTCACTGACGATGGCTATGTATATATAGGATCTAAGTTCTATAGATCCTACGTATATGGAAAAATCATCAAAGTTAGGCTTTATGCTAATGATGTTGTGAAAATCGTTCCATTATTATGGCTAGATATAGTCCTTCAAAGCGCTAAAAGGTTGAATATAGTAGTCAACGGTGGCTTTCTCTATGCACCGAATAAACAACATACAGAGAGGCTTGCTGCCATCTCTATACCGATCCTTAAGAAACTTACCTGTTATCGTATTTCAATTAAGAGTCACTATTATTCTCGAACTATTGAACGAAAATACATAATATTATTGTCTTCGAAGAACAGGAGTTTAGAACTTGTATACAGAGTATTCTCTGGTATTTCAATGAATGGTACTGTGTGTATAGGTAATGTGACGGCATATAATGATGGTGTTGAAGGTATAATACGCTTTAAATTCAACATAACCTATCGTGTATTGAAAGTTGTTGTAACACCTATACGACCAGTTGTTGCTTTTATTCAGTTCACTAATAGAGTCCCACACTATCGTATTGTTGAAAGTAAGGTCTTTGAAGAATACACAGCTGTTGATAGAGAAGAACACTTTGTTATATCGTTGAAAAAGGTTGCTCTTCGTGGAGATGTATTAGCTCTCAGCCTTTCGAGGTTATGTCGTTGCATAGTTATGAGGTTTAGATATGTCTTGTTATCAATGGCATATCTTGCTATAATACTGTTTCTCTTGATCAAATTGAGGGAGGTCAGTCTTGAGGAAATACTAGCAGATTTTATGAAGATTCGCGCTAGAGAAGCACCACTCTACATAGGTGCAGTAGTTATTGGATGTCTCATGATCATACCCATTTATGCAGCTTGTGGGGCTCTAATAAACTTCTTCATTGCTACTCGAGATCCTGTTATTGTAGGATCGCATTATCTGCTAATAGTTGTTTTAATCTTAGCTATCAACTACATATACGTTGTATGCAGTAAGAGATATGGTAAGAAAGCTGACTATACTGTTGGTGTGTTATACCTAATTCTAACTGTATGTTTAGCACCTTCACTCATTGTCTTTGGACCAAATACCTCTATGTCATTAATATTCTCAGTACTACCAGCTAATGAGACTTTGAATACCACAATCAATGTAAATAATGTCGCTCATGCTACAATTCAGTCTATCAATATTAGAGACGGCTTTTGCATTAATGATTCAATTCATATAGTATGCTACAAACCATTAGAAGGATACAGGATAGTGTTGGTACGGACAAGGATTAGACTGTTGTCTAGTGCACCTCTAAGCTCTATCTTACCGAATATTAGGCTCCGTACTGAAAATAATGAGTATTATCCATACGGAGTCATCCTTTTAATGTCATACAATATCTCTGCATCAACCAAAAGCTCTCCGCGAACCAATATGATCATGAATTTTGTGAGAACCGTGTACGATATACATAACTTCTTGATATATGGAGCTAATGTTGAGTTGAAACATTTTCTTCATCATATCGACAGATATCCTGTGATCAGTGGAAAATACTATGAATTACTAGATCTAGACAAACCATTACTTCCAGGTATAGTGTTAGAGATGTACTTAGTGTACTTAGTGAAACAACATGAGAAAATCAATGGTATTGCCATAACAATCGGTGGTGTAGAATGCGTAATTCCTCTATCAAAGTCCTAACACTAGCAGAAACACAACACAGTTCCTTCCACGACTATCTCCATAGAGGATGAGGAATAAGGATTCATTGAAGATATGCAGTCTCTAGATATTAAGTCTAACTAAAATAATATTTTAGGATGTTATTGATAAGGGAAAATCTGAGTTATTGCTTTGTAACTGGTATATTGTAGTCAATAGTACGTATAGGTATTGCTATTCCTTCTATTTTATCGCTTTCTTTAACCAAGTATACCAGATATACATCGATTGTTGTACCTGGAGGCAATTGTGCATCTGTTTCTAGAACACTACAGTACTGACCATAGATGATGAATAGATTGCTTCTTTTGCTTAGTTCTATCTGTTTTAGTTCAACTTTTGAACCATACATTAAGGTGTTATGTATTGAATAGAGTGACTTCATCAATACTTCTATTATTGATGGAGGCTTCATGCTACTACGCAATGAAATATTGTGTAGCGTCAAAAGGATAATTGCATATGGATAATACTCATTGCTTGTAGTACGCATCCTAATCTCTGGTACTACCGAATTCAGGGAGATTCTTGATGATAGTCGAAGTCTTGCCTTAACAACAAATATTATATAACCCTTAGTTGGTTCAAAACATATTGCCTTAGTTGAACTATTTATACATAAACTA
>CAZUDD010000189.1:0-2857 GCA_964619665.1 uncultured Desulfurococcaceae archaeon
CTAATGGATCTACCCATCGAATGTATTGATGGTGTGCATCTAGATGGAATACTTATAGTCCATCTATACAATACAATGAATTTAAGAATAGAACGCATATGTATTGGACCTTCAATACTTATCATTGATGGTAGTGTGGAAACAGAGCTACCTCAGATCATGGATGAAACTCTTTTCTCAACATTCTATACACTATTTACAGATAAATCAATACTTATGAAGTTCTCGAAAATCCTTTCTATCCCTATAAAAGATGTAGAGAAAAGTTTTGTAAAAGCTATTGAAAGTGATGCTCTGAAGATCTCACCGACATTGATAGCTAGATATACTTACGATAGTATTGGCTATGTTGATTCACTATTAGGAATACTTTTTACACCAGATGCAAGAAGATACTACTACCCAATAGAATTCCTTAGAAAAGTATGCAAAGACTGTGTTACACCTTTTGAAAAAGTATTTAGGGAAGAAGCTCCTATCGATGCACCAGCTAATGTATTTGGAGGTATTCTATGGACCAAGGAGTTTTCAGTGTCCATTGAACCTCGTGGTAGAGGAAAAGTAAGTCAATTCATAGCATTGTATCCACTACTTTCCGTAGCTGTAAGTCTAGGTTTTATATCGGCTATACGAACATCACTACTCGACTTAGCATCAACAATAAGCAGTATGGTATCAGAAGAAGAGAGAACACATCTCGAAGTTTCTGAACGTATGAGTTTAAGAGCTATAGATTCTCATGTTAGAAGTCTTATGAGGTTAGCATTGATCGTTGATGAATCCAGAAAATATCTATCGAGAGCTGTAGATGTTGTTAGAAAAGATCCTACAACTAGAAAAGAGTTGTTGCCTGCACATGCAATAGATAGGCTAGACTATGTATATGATCTAGCTGTACCCATCCTTAGTAAGGACATATCAACGATATCAGATCTTGAAGTAGAATTGAAGAGAGTAGAATTTATAACACATATACCAGCACCTAATGAGATTGCCAGAGCTTCAATAGATATCTACAAAGCCATCTATGGAGAGGAACCAGATACTCAGAAACTCATTTCTTGTTGGAGTTCATTATTCGATACATTGATAGGCGGTTTGGCATCATCATTTAGAAGAAGCTATAGAGCATTCTCTCAAGCTTATAGAGACATAATATCTATGGTCAGAAACGAGACAAGTCTATCACAGCTACTAGCTAGTAAGATAGCTATGTATAGACTTATAGCAGCTGTTATTGGTGGTAGTGGTATTGCTGGTGCAATACTAAGCTATCTATTGAAATACATAGCTTCAGCTCTAGGACTAGCATTACCTTGAAGTTGATTCTTGTTTTCTAGCTATATAGTACTCTAATGTAGATACGACTCTATCCAAAAATTCACTCCAACTCAATTTATTCGCTATAGCCCACAATATCATGTCTATAGTGTGATATCTAAGAACTTTAACAAAGAACTGCCATGTTATACCAATCTTCTTTAGATGATCACCCCATGAATCCCATAGATATTTTGGAAGTCTATTCATATGCCATACAGCGATAGCATCTCTATCAATTTCTTCTCTTCCATTACTTAAACCCTCCTTTACATTACGAATTAATTCCTTAATATCCACTGGTTCTGGTGGTTGAGGTAGTGCTAAAGACAATCTTACCCCCTAATCCCAAAAATTTTGTGTATAAAAACGGTTTACTTTAGTCATATCGAGAGATATTAATTGCATAGCCTATGTCTATACATCTAGATAGAAATAGACTTCAGCTGGTGAAACATATTGTTGAAGTTTCTTTGCTTCATCTCTCTTCAACTCTATATATGCCTCTATGACGGATGACGAGAATACAGGTTTAAGCCACTCATGATCACATTCAAGTTCGTCTAGAGCTTCATCTAGACTTCTAGGCAATTCTTTTATACCTAGTTCTCTCCTTCTCTGAGGATTAAGCTCATAGACATTCTCATCTACTGGATCTCCAGGATCAATACCCTTTTTGATACCATCAAGACCAGCTAGTATTATCGCTGTTATAGCTAGATATGGATTTGCACTTGGATCTGGAGGTCTATACTCAATTCTTTTTCTATCATGATCACCTCGGTGATAGACAGGAACTCTTATAGCAGCACTTCTATTCGCTTTACTCCATACTAGGTATACTGGAGCTTCGTAGCCAGGCATGAGTCTTCTATAGCTATTAACTGTAGGACTCACTATAGCGGATAAAGCTTTTCCATGCTCTATTAAACCTCCTATGAAGTATCTTGCTAATTGACTTAACTCTGCATATTCATCATTTGGATCATAGAATAGATTTCTAGAGTTACTCCATAAGCTTATGTGTATATGCATTCCACTACCATTATCTCCAAATATTGGTTTAGGCATAAACGTAGCTACCATACCATACTTTGCAGCTACATTCTTTAAAACAAACTTTAATGTTTGAATTGCATCAGCTGTTTTTAGAGGTGTAGAACCTCGAATATTTATTTCACATTGTCCTGCACTTGCAACTTCATGATGTGCAGCTTCTACTTCAATTCCAAAGTATTTGCGTAGGACATCACATGCTTCTAGACGTACTGCAAATACTTTATCTTTAGGTGGCGCAGAATAGTAACCTTCTTTGAATCTATTAAAGAATCCACCACTGGAACTCCATGGAGCTTCTCTAGATTTTATATAGAGTCTCTGTGTCCAGGGAAGTAGCTCTACTTCAACAGCGTCGAATATGAAGAATTCTGGTTCTGCACCAACTAAAGCCCTGAGTTTTTGATTCTCTAGATACTCCTCAAGACGTTGTGCAATATATCGAGGATCTTTTTCAAACCTCTTTATACCACCTACATCA
>CAZUDD010000190.1:0-2853 GCA_964619665.1 uncultured Desulfurococcaceae archaeon
TCTCTATGGGTGTTGATGAAGAGAGTTTTACATGTGTACCCTACATCTTAAGAAGACCATCGATAGGCGAACATCTAGCATGGGCTGAATCAAGTGCTGTTATATATGCAAACAGTGTTTTAGGTGCGAGAACTAATCGCGAAGGAGGTCCCATAGCTCTCTTAGCTGGTATTGCAGGTAGAATCTACTATTGGGGAATGCATCTAGAAGAGAACAGGATTCCTACTGAGTTTATAGCTGTGGATATCTCTATAAACAGCATTCTTGAAGCTAGTTTGCTTGGTTTAGCAATAGGTAAAATCATAAGGGGTATTCCATTTATAGATTACTCAGTAACAAAATTTTTCATTACTTCAGACCTAGGAAGCATAGCATTAAAGAGCTTTCTAGCATCGATAGCCACAACTAGTGAATGTCCAATGGCTTTTCTAGACAGAATAACTCCAGAAAAACTTAATGAACATGCAGTTAAATCCTTAGAGAAGATACGTATGGATCTAAGGGAAGTTATGGAGTATGTAGAGTACTGTGATGAGGGATGCGATATCCTGCTTCTTGGATGTCCTCATATAACATATGAAGAGTTTAGAAATCTCATGAAGTCATCTTCAATACAAAAACTAGTTCCCGTTATCAAACGTATATGGGTATTTACGAATAGGAAAGAGTATCCTAAGTTTATAGAGTTCATTAAAGAGGTAAAGGCTAAACTCGATCTAGATATAACGGTATTTCATTCATCATGTCCTGTTGTTTCTAGACTTAAAGGATTATGTATTGCAACACCACATGGTAAAGCCCATCACTATATACCTAGGCTTTCTGGTGCTAAGTCATGCATAATAAATATCTAGAGTATAAATGCAAAGTCGCTTCACCCGAACGTATTGTTCAGGGTTATATCGTTAAGGTGGATACACTGTCATTTCTTGGTGATGTATCTCCAGAGAAATGTGTTATTATAGGTCACGATACTGGAGCTAAAGGTATGACTCTGAAAAATGCAGTCTTGGTAATACGTAAACCTAGAGGTAGTACTGTTGGTGCGTATATAGTGTATGCAATTAAAAAACATGGTTGTAATCTTAGGGCTATTATACTCGAAAAACTAGATCCAGTTATAGTTGCTGGAGCAATAATATCTGAAATTCCGATAGTATTTGATGTAGAGAAAGAATTCTTCGATGCCGTATCTACAGGTCTCTTTGTGGAAATTCGTAGAGAAAGCTCATCGTATATATCTACAGGAGTAATCAGAGTTTATGCGTATGACCCTACGTTGAGATCATAATCACGGCTATTTCTTTTCAGAAGCGCTTTCTTTCTTAAGATATGTTTTTATTCTTTCAATTCTCTCCAGAGCATCTAAGAGGTAGACCAATACCCTGGGAATCTCTTCTGATGAAATATCCTCTCTTAACCTCTTAGCAATTCTTGATAGAGTTGTCGATATTGTTTTCTCAAGATCTGTTAGTACACCTAATACACTAGCTTCTGCAACTTCTTCCTCTGTCTTAGCAACAAATATTCTACCATGAACAGGACACACTACTTCTCCACTCCTTAACTTCAATAAAGGTGATCCGCACAGAGGACATGTTTCAGCCAACAGTGTTGCTCCGGCACGTAGTAGTTCAGCCATTTTCTTGATGATAGTCTCTCTACTAATCTCGTTACTACTCATGTTTTTCCCAATAACAATTAAATCTAACACTCTTATAGCTAAGCAATAGATTTAGAGAAGTTCATATGCTACGCTATTCTTTTCTAGATAGTGTTTCAACAATTATCATAGTTGTTGTATTCTTAACATGAGGAATCTTCCTAATTTTATTAACAACTACCTGTCTTAGTTCTTCATGCGACTCAGCTTCAACAAATACTATTAGATCATATATTCCATAGACTAAATCAACTTCCTTTACTTCTGGAAGCTTCATAAGATTGTTCATGACTTCCTCTTCTGCTCCTACATCGGTGTTAATCAATATTATTGCTTTAGGCATAAATAAACACCTCACAATCTTTTATCTACACTAGAAATTAAGCTATTCGTTAACGTAACACCGATAACAAGTTATTTAGGATGTGAGTATGGTTATGAACAAGAAGCTTTTGAAAAGCATGTCCATTGGTATTCTAGTAGGTACATTTATATCCTTCATCGATAGCTATAGCTATGCCATATCAGGCTTAACAACAGCTGAAATATCGATAGTTCTAACCCCAATCATATGTGCTATCGTATATAGAGCTCTACGCATTAGACATGACTTAACGGATATCATGTTATCGTCCTCTATTGCTATAGGTATGGACTTAACCACAACACTTACATCTGGAATGTACATAACCTATGGATATCTCGACCATATATCTGAAATTCTTCGCGATTTCGGCATCATAGTGTATGTACCTAAACACCTTTTTAACTTATATCAATTTATTAAAATGGCTATACCTATCGATCTAGATGCACTGCCTACATACATAACTCTTGCTATTATTTCTCTTGCTGGTGCTTTTCTTGCATATGCAGTTAGATATCACTATATAGAGCGTGAGCGTCTGATATATCCATTAAGTGTTGCAGCTACAACACTTTTAAAGACATTGAAGTCTATACGTAGAGACTTTGTATTAATACTCATAACAGGGATAGTATTGGAGCTTCTCTCACTATATTTCGAACCATTCATAGACTTAACTCCTATAGTCTCGTCAATACTTCCAGGAACTGTTCTTGCAATATCGTTCTATCCTATGTTGATAGCACTCTTCCTATTACTACCTTCTGGATCCCTAAAATCTATAGGTATGGGATCCATATTCATGGATCCCATACCTATAGAT
>CAZUDD010000191.1:0-2850 GCA_964619665.1 uncultured Desulfurococcaceae archaeon
GCAAGAGATTAGTAAAATCCTTGAAATTGCAAGAGATCATAAGATCTTGGTTTTAGTTGATGAGATTTACGATAATTTTGTCTACGAAGAGAACGTGTTTAAGAGTGTATTAGAGCTTGAACCAGAATGGAGAGAATATATACTATACGTAAATGGATTCAGTAAAACGTTTTCTATGACGGGTTGGCGTCTAGGTTATCTAGTTGTTAATGAGAAGGTTGTAGATGCCATAACAAGACTTGCAACAAACGTATATAGTTGTCCTCCAAGCATAGCGCAAAAAGCAGGTATTGAGGCTCTACGCAGTGAGATTTCGTGGAAGTTTGTACGTGAAATGATCTCAAAGTTTAAGTCACGTAGAGATGTCATGTACAATGAACTGAAGAAGATTCCCGGAGTTGAAGTTTGGTGTAGTAAAGGGGCATTCTACATGTATCCGCGAATAAAGAATTTACTCGATAGATTGGGAATGAACGTAGAGCAGTTTGTTGATTGGTTGCTGGAAGATCATGGTGTAGTTGTGCTTCCTGGTACAGCTTTCTCTGAGACTCACATGGGCGCAGAGTTCATACGTTTAAGTTTTGCAGTTGATGAAAGCCTGATAAGGGAAGGCATAGATAGGATGCGACAGGCGATAGAGCAGAAGCTTTCCTAACTCTGATCCTTTCTATATTTTTATCTTTTTATCTAGAGTTTAGCATCTATAACTGTTGACGTTGTGAAATAAGTCGTATCATCGATGTTGTTTAATACTGTTGTGCAAGAAAGGTGTTCAGAATTACTCTATCTTTATTCCTTGTTCTTCTGCTAACTTTCTAGGCATTATCGTTATAGTACCCTTTTCATCATCGCGCACTACGACAAACTCGGTACCCCATTTTTCAATTACACTTCTCGGTATATAGATGTTCAGAGGTAATGTGTAGTATTCGTATTCATATACTTTCTCCTTTACACTCTTTTTACCTACGATTCTTCTAGCGGTGACCTTTCTAATTTTTTGCATTCAAATCTCACCTAATGATATATTCTCTAAAAAGCCTAAAAACTCTGTGCACTTCAAACTCAGTTTAATCCTACAATTCAGGATCTTCATAAAGTTTTTCAGTTATAGCTAATGCTACTTAGTTTTGCAGAAAAGTGGTGTCTATGAATAATTCAGAAGGGAATTATATCAACACTTTTAAATGTGATAAATGTGGTGCTTGCTGTAGAATAGAAATGCTATCACTACTACCACATGAAGTATTTGTACTGGATGCACTGCGAGAAATGTATAGTGTAGAAATAGAGTTCAAACCAAATTTTGTACTACTTGATAAGAAGAACAGATATCTCATAGCAATATCGTACGTTGCAAAGTTTAAGTCAAAGAAATGTCCATTCCTAGGTAGTAATGGCTTATGCATGATTCACAACGTATACAAGCCACTAATTTGTAGAGCATATCCTATAACTCCTATGAATGTAAAGTACTTCATAGACATAAAAAAGAAGGTCATTGTACATAATGCACCTTACGGTATATCAATGTTATGTAGCAAAGCTAAGAAGATATATGAAGAGAATATTCGACGAAATACGAAGGACTCTATACCTACACTTTTTCCCGATGAATACGAGAGTCTCTATACCATGGAATATATTCGTTCAACGTATCTGCAAGCTCTTTCGAATTTATGGAGAAGAAACTATATTGATGTATATAGAGCATTCGAGTTTAGTAATCTTGACAGGATTCCTCTAAACATAGAGTTTGAGCTTATTAACGCCTTTAGTATAGTTCAAAACCTTGTATTGAACTCCATACTCATATCTGAAGATCCCCAGTATGCAAAGACAATATATAGAGCAATAATCTTGACGACAAAGTCATCCAAAGAGAAAAGCGATCATTTGGGAGAGACAGCATTAATAAAATAGGTTGGGAGTAGTTTTATCCGGAGAAGTATCATGAAGGTATTGATATTAAAGCTTGATGATAAGCTTTATGAAGAGCTTGAACGCCGTGCTAAATCTGAAGGCTTCACATTAGTAACCGAATACGTTAAGTCATTAATATTGAAACAGCTTGGCTACATGCAAACTCACCATATGGTTTCAGAACATGTTGAAAAACCATTTCATACACCATCGGAAAAACTTAGTGGTATAGTTGATAAACTAGTAACAATAATTGAACGAAAAATCATGGATAAAGTCAATCCTTTTACTTCTAAAATCGATGAATTTGGTAGGAGATTGGCAGAAATCGTAGAAAGAATTGAGATGATAGAGGATAAGTTGAAGAGCTTAGAAGAAAAGTTTCAATATTCAGCACAACAAAAAGTTCAGGAAGAGCAATTACCAAGAAAACGGAAGAGTGCTATTGAGATACTGAAAGAGCAGAAGATAATCTTTGAGTCTGACATAGCTAAACGCATTAGGGATAGAGATACCTTCTTCCTAAAACTTCAGAGAGAAGGTGCAAAAATTATTGAAGCTCAAAATGAAAGAATAGCAATAGATAAAGATTTTTGGGAAGAATTCAAGAAAAAGATAAGGTCTTTAACGACTACACAAGAGGAAGAGATAAAGTCTATACTTGATCCAGATGAATTTCGACTATTTGAAAAACTTCGTGAATCAGCTTTACTATACTTCAACGCAGTTAATAGGAGATGGGAACTTTTACTGGAATAGGTATGCTTTGCTACTCTGTGATGAAGGTCTGTCGCTACTGAGAAGTGATGATAGAATCCCCGTCTGATATAGCTATGCAGTGCATGGTATACTTAACTCCTTTGCACATATTTCAAAATCATGCATCACATGTTCAAGAATTGCCTTGATTCTCCCTAGCACTTCAAG
>CAZUDD010000192.1:0-2840 GCA_964619665.1 uncultured Desulfurococcaceae archaeon
ATGTAGGTGGCCAGCACCATTAACGCTAGAGCATGCATAGGCTACGTAAGAACTTCGCGTCAATGACTAGTTCAATACCATACCTTGTCTTCATGAAATCACGTAAAGCAGTTATTGCTTCAAGAACACCATGTGCTCTACGTGGTTTAAGCTCCTTAAGCTTAGTTGTATTCCTTAGTATCTCGGGTAAGAGCTTAGCACTTGTAAAGCAGTATATTGCATGTGATTTCAAGATATACCTGGTCTTCATCCATTCAAGCCGTTCCCTGCTATTAACAACTTGTTCTATGAACTCGATAGGCACATTACATATTACGCGGTTAGAAGTTTGTATGACGGAATTCATGTACGGGTAAAGGCAGCTCGGATTCTGTATTTGCGGCTGCAATTGCTGCATATTAGCTGCAGCCATTACTGGGCTCGGATGCCAACCGAGAGGTCCCGGGTTCGAATCCCAGCCGACCCACCACACCCCCCTTCTAATACATTCCTTCATTTCTAGATACAGTGTATCTAAGCAGGTTTCACGCTATATTCATCAACGTTTATCAGCTCCTTTTTCATTAAATTCATTGAATCAGTAGTTTTGAAGCCTAGAGGTGAGTGTTCATGGATCGTTTTGATACAGTATCTATTCATGGTTGGAGGGAAATTGGAAGCTATGACGATATTGTGCCACCAATACATGTCAGTGCTATATACAAATACGTAGATGAAGAACATTGTATTATTAATGACCGTGGTATTGTCGTAAAGTATTCACGAGAAGAAAATCCTACAGTTAGATACCTTGAGAGGACTATTGCTAGGTTAGAGAATGGTGCTGATGCACTAGCTTTTACGACAGGTATGGCTGCAATATCAACTACACTAATGAGCATTCTAGCTAAGGGAATGAAAATAGCTATTTCCATGGAGATGTATGGAACAACTATACAGCTTGTAGAAGAACTAGCGTCTAAGATAGGTGCTAAAGTCTATAAAGTGTATCCCGATACCAATGAGCTTATCAAGATAGTTGATGAAGTCGACATAGTTTTTACCGAGATAATGACCAATCCGACGCTCAAAGTTATAGATATCATTGAGTTATTGAAACAGTGTAAAAACAAGATCACTATAATAGATAATACGTTTACGACTCCAATACTCATAAAACCACTTGATTATGGAGCAACAATAGTAGTACATAGTACTACAAAGTATTTATCTGGTCATAATGATGCTCTAGGAGGTGCCATAGTATCTAATGATGTGGAGTTGCTTAAGAAGATCTGGGATTGGAGGAGAATGCTTGGAACAACACAACAGCCTTTTGAAGCATTCTTAACTATTAGAGGTGTCAAGACATTGTCTGTTAGATTTGAAAGACAATGTAGAACAGCTAGAGAAATAGCTGAATATCTACGGGATCATCCTAGAGTTGAGGAAGTTCATTATCCTGGCTTGAAGACAGACCCTTACCATAGTGTTGCTAGAAAAATTTTCAGTAAAGATCTTTATGGTGCTGTAATAAGCTTCAAGATTAAAGGAGGATTTGATGAAGCTAGAAAGTTCATATCTAGACTCAAGATTATTAGACCAGCACCTAGCCTAGGTGGTACGGAATCACTCATCTCACTGCCAGTAGTTTCTGCAGCTAAATGGATCTCTGAAAATGACCGTAGAAGACTCGGTATTACAGAAAATCTCGTTAGATTATCTATCGGGTTAGAGGATCCCGAGGACCTGAAGCAAGATTTATCCAATGCATTAGGCTAAAATTAAATTAAATAGCTCGCAAGCATGTAGTTAAAATCCAAATAGTCTGTCAGGTGTCCCAGCGTTGGGGATGTGAAGTGCATCAAATATAGAGCATACTCAAGTTCAGCTAATTTGGGACCAGGATTTGATATTCTAGCTGTAGCTCATACAGCTTTCTATGACGAAGTATTATTATGTGTTGAAGAAGGATTTGGTGTTGTTGTAGAAAGTATTGAAGGACCATACGCTAAGTATGTTGATAAAGAAAATAATACTGTTGTTGAAGCATTATCGTGTATGATGAGAGATTTAAAGCTAGACATTGGAGTTAGAGTTTCTCTATGGAAAGGAATACCTGTAGGTGCTGGTTTAGGTAGTAGTGGTGCTTCAGCAGCTGCAGCTGTAAAAGCATTAAATGATCTATTGAAACTCAATCTGCCATTGAATAAGCTTATATACTATGCAGGTTTAGGTGAAAGAGCGTCAGCTGGTGAACCACATTACGATAATGTTGCTGCAAGTATTGTGGGAGGTTTTGTAGCCATTATAGATAAGACATCTCTCAATGTAATTAGCTGGTACATGGATGCTGATATAGTTCTCGCAATACCACATGTGAAGTATACACCTGGAAAAACAGCTATTATGAGGAGTGTTATACCCAGGAAAATTGATCTTGATAAGTGTCTAGCTAACAAGATAAACATTATCAAGATCTTGTTGGGTCTCGAAAGAAGGGATCTAAGGTTAATTGGTTCAGGTATGAACGATCATATAGTTGAGCCTGCTAGAGCTCCATACATACCATGCTATGATAAGGCTAGAGAATATGCTAAGAAAGCGGGTGCTCTAGGTGTTGCCTTAAGTGGAGCAGGTCCTGCAATGATAGCTTTATGTGATGGTAGAGAATGTGTTGAAAACGTCTCGAAAGCATTTAAACAAGCATATACCGAGTGCGGGTATGAAGTAGATATTATCGTTGCTAAAGTTGCTAGAGGAGCCTATAGAGTAGAGCAAAGCTAGGTAAACACGTATCATACACATCTTTTTCCTCCTTTTTCTCAGCTTTAAGGGTGGTAAGATAGCTACCATAGATC
>CAZUDD010000193.1:0-2827 GCA_964619665.1 uncultured Desulfurococcaceae archaeon
TGTATATCCTGTTCTGTTCACGTTGTGATAACCAAGTAGCAGCTGTTCTCGGAAAGGTAGACCTCCTCTTTGGTTTCAAACCTTAAATACTGTGTGGTGTTCTGCGAGTATAACGCTATGTATGTAATCTTCGATTTTGGTCTGATTGTACTTCTATGTAGTGCTGTAGTGTAAGAGCTCTCTTGTGTTGAGTTCAGCTCAAGGTGACTCCATAAGATGAGTAATTGGGTAGTGTATGCAGTAATAGCAATGCTGTGTTTTGGTATAGCTAACTTTATCTTGAAGTATGCAACAAGTAGAGAGCTTAGTCCATTACATACATCAGCACTCATGATGATGACAGCAGGTATCATAGCCATTGTGTTGTTGGCTAGGCTAGGCTTCTCTATTGTTATAGCTAATCCAAGAGCATTTCTATTAATAGCAATTGCAGCAGCACTAAACCTTGTAGGAGCAGCACTAACATGTATCGCATTGTCTAAGGGTAAAGCAGGCCCTGTTATAGCTATTGCATCAGCAAACTTCGTGATAGTCGCAATACTCTCATATCTACTCCTCAAAGAAGGTCTATCAACAACACAGATACTAGCAATAGCTCTCTTTATGATAGCTCTAATCCTCTTAATCCTGAAATAGTCTTTGAGATAAAACATTTTTGTTCTTTGAATTCTCTGTTAATTCTAGTAGTGTTCGTGTTTTTGAAGGCGATTTTCTATGAATATAAAGAAGCTAGAAGTTTATGGTCTTAAAATACCGTTGATCGAGAAAAAGACTGATCTTGCTAAAGTGATTGTGGATACAGCTAATGAGATGGGTATCAAGATTATCGATAGAGATGTCATAGCTATCTCTAGTAAGCTTGTATCTAAAGCTCTTGGATCTATGGTTAAACTAGATAGTATTGAGCCTTCAAGAAAAGCTCTAAAACTAGCTAAGAAGATAAACGAGGATCCTAGATTTATAGAGTTGTTATTGAGAGAAAGTGATTCTCTATTAGCTGTTATACCTATTAAGAAACTTGTTGAAGAAGGTCTTATAGATATCAAGAGAATTTCTAGAAAACCAGAGGAGGCTTTGAAAGCAATAGATAGATTTCCAGTACTCTTCCTAGTCATGAGAGAAAATTCTTTGTGGACTGATGCAGGTTTAGACTCATCAAATCTACCTGATAACTACATAGCTATTCCACCCAGAAATCTAGATATGATTGCTAAAGAGATTAGAGATCGTATATATGAATTAACAGGTAGTAGAGTTGCTGTTGTTATATGTGATACAGAGGGTTTCCTAGGTGGATCACTTGATTTTGCAAGGGGTTCCTACGGTATTGAACCTGTAGATAGATGTTTTGGTGATCTAGATCTATATGGAAAACCAAAGTTTGGTGGTGTAGACATTATTGTTCATGAGATATGTGCTACAGCAGCACTACTATCTAAACAAACTGGTGTAGGAATACCTGTAGTAATTATTCGTGGTCTAGACTACGAAGAGTGTGAATGCAGTTTAAGGGATAGAAGGGTAGTAGATATAACTAGATGGAAAAAAGTATTGAGATTAATAGCAAAATACACTATTAGAGTTCTGGGCATTAAACATATCCTAAAACTCCTATTCTAGAACAGGGTATGAGCATCGGTGTATTCATTGTAGTAATAGATTCAGCTATATACATGCACAACGGAGAGAACAGCTATTTTATATAGTCAGAGATACCGATAATAGAGTTGTGTACATGTGTAAAGATGATATCAGGTTACAAGATCTTCAATCTCTTTATTCTTGACAAAGTGTAGCTCTAGTTAGAAAGCCAGTATTTGAAACAATTCGATGTATTGAATACCCTGGTGTTAGGGTTCTATATTGAATGGTATTTCTAGTAGTTGTTTTGTTGGTCTAAACCTTACTTTATCTATACGTATTCTACCTATGTATCTAGTTGATTTTGTGTGTTGTTTATTACATGCATTTATATTCCATATACTCCCGTCAATATCATATACAATAACAATGCTAAGTTCTTTAACATGTTGTGGTATAGGAAATAGATCGTATATCTCATCACCATATATCTTCTCAGCTTCATCTCTTGGAAGAACCCTAACTTCTATTCTTAGATCTTCCTCAATTTTCTTATTGGCTAATTCTTCAATAGCTTTAATTTCTTCCTGTGTTGGTTTTCTATTGAACTTAACTGTTAACCTACCGTGTTTACCACTTACATAGGTACTAGCAGTCCACTTAGCATCACTACCAAGAACCTTGACGACAGCACCCTTCAAAACATGTAGAGCAGTATGAGTTCTAACTTCATCAGGGTACTCATCATATAAACTCATGTCTAGCCCTATACTCTCTATGTATGTAGGTATTAAGGGTGTTAGAGATTAGTGCTATCCATGGTGTTGTAATTGTCTAGAGATTTTCCTGAACTTTTGTTTAGGAGAGGTATTATCGAGATTTCTAAGGGTTTGAAGACTCAGACTAGAAGACCTTATACTGATACCAACTTCTACTATTTTAAGAGGTTTGTTGGTAGAGTTGTTAGAGTTACTGATGGTTCTAGACATTGGTATGTACTTGTAACTAGAGTTTATGTTGAGAAGCTAGGTGATGTTGATGACTCTAAGGCTAGAGCTGAAGGTTTTACAGGTGTTGATGAATTCAAAGAGTTTTGGAAGAGTATCTATGGAGGATTTAATCCTGATCAAAAAGTAGTTGTTATTGAGTTCACTTCTTTTGCTTGTCAAGACTATACACCTATCAATAGATATGTTGTCGTCGATGACATGAAGTTTAATCTCTGTAGAGCCAAGACCTATAGACG
>CAZUDD010000194.1:0-2810 GCA_964619665.1 uncultured Desulfurococcaceae archaeon
ATCTCTAGCATGTAGTCCATATAAAGTATTAAAGTCTCTACAATGATATTTCATTCATCAATAATTTCTTGAATGATCGCCAAAACTCAATAGCAATTCTATATAGGTTATGTAGTTTAAATTTGAATTCAAAACCATATAGTTTACGAATATCATCAATAATACTCTCTATAAGTGATAATATTTGTTCTCGTTGTGATGTACTCAATGTTTTAAGAGCTAGTTCAAGATAGCCAATCGTCTTTATATCGATATTTAGTAGTTTAGCTAGGAATAGATCGAGAATTATATTGTTATCCGATATCGCTATAACTGATTTTGTAGGTATCCTTATATCACCATATACTGGTCCATCACCTTCAACAATCTTTGATAGTATAGCTATGGATATGCTAGGTTCTCGAATTGTCTTGAATATCCTTAGTATGTTTAGATGAGTTGCAATGAATCCTTGTAGAACCTTACACATATCGTCTCTATGGATAGTATATATAGCGTATTGTGGAATAGAAAGCATTATTGGAGTCCAATCACAAGTTCTTGGATGGAATAAGAAAATTATATTGTTGAATTCATTCAAATCATATACTCTTGCTTTTAATCTTAGTTTTAATCCTTGAGTATAGAGATCTAGAAAACGTGTCTTCAGTTTACTTAGATCAATGATCGATACTCCGCTTAAATCTCCTAGATATTGTAATAGTAGTCTATGTATTTCTTTAACTGAACCTACTATAGGATTAGCATAGATATAGATATGACTACACAGTGAATATATGGACTCTATTATTTCTTTAGCTATTGTAAGGTCTAAAGCTGTTTCTACTAAATATGTTGACGGTATATCGAGGACTAGAACACATTTACTACCTACATCAATGTAATGTTCTACTATTTCTCTAGTCGTATAGGGTTCTTCAGTTAGTACTATAGATGTCAATGAGGATCTGCACCCAGAATACCTATAGCTTTAAGACCTTTACAGTATAGCTACCTAGTTCTACACCTAGATCTCTAGCTATAGGTCTACACTTAGCTTTGAGTACAAAAATGATGGGTCTTCCAAAGAATTCAAGTACTCTAGGATTTGATAGGTATTCATAGTTAGCCATGCCCTTAGATAAAACTACATCACTTTTCTTAATAGCTTCAATAACATCACTAGAGATTTCCTCTATGACTATGCTAGCTGCATCACTATTAGTTGATATGACTAAATCAAAACTTTCTTTAAGACCTGTATCCTCTACTTCATTCATAGTTATATCGTTTTGAAAACTAGATCCCTTAACAATAGCTACAACATTTTTACCAAGAGTTTTCAGTACATCAGCTATTAATCGATCTAAAACAGCTTCACCACAATTATCAAGAACTACTACAATGTGTTTAGCTTTCAACAACATATCTATAGCTTCAAAGACATCACCTTCAATCTTCATAGAACTCAACTCTTTAACAATATCATCTACTCTTGGTGGAGTATAGGTTGCTACACCAAAATCTAGTGTATTGCCTAGCAAGGAGATTTTCAATGCTTCAAAAACAGCCTTTTGTGGATTCTCTACTGATAGTCTTACTATATTTTCTCTGAGTTTGTTATAGAGCTGTTTTGCATAGGTATTAGCTAAAATCTTCTCATCTCTGTAGGGATCACTACATTGAGTTACTGTTTTTACTAATCGAAATAGTTCTGTCGATATCTTTATAGTTGAAGTTGTTTTCTCAATATGTATTAGTTCATACATTCTCTTCAATAATTTCTTCGATGCCTCTAAAAGCTTATCTTCATCCTGAATAAGTTTCTGTAATTCTCTAAATCTAACCATGAGTAGACAGGGTATACAATCTCCGTAGATATCCATAGATACCCCTTGTAAGAGTTAGAAGAAGCCTAATGAATTCCTTATAGCTTTTTTGTTTTGTTTTAACCACCCTTCTTAGCTTTTCTTCTTGATTGTACAGCAAATCCTGCTAAAGCTATTAAACCTGCAAATAATGATGAGAGAAGTGTATGCTGTGTTAGGTTGTATAATGCATAGAATAGTATTAGACCTCCAAGTATTGCTGTTGCTAGTGCTAGTGATAGATATGACATGATATACCCTATCAATGCAAAGAACACTACTAAGACTCCAAACATTAACTGTTCTGGAATTTGAACTTCAGCACCTTTAATTGTTATTGTTGGCGATAGATTCACAAAGTATCTAGCTATACTTGCTGCTACATAACCAAGAGCTAACGATATAGCTGGCCTAAATATTATTAGACCTAGAGCTAGACCCAGAAGAAAAGCGAAAACCGAAGTAATTATAGCTATGAACAGTTCTGTTTGCGTAAACATAAAGGTAAATGTTACATAGCCAAGTGCACCACCAATACCTAGAGAAATTATCATTCTACCAACATAGCTTCCACCAAACGCCATTAGTATAGATATCGCTGACAATATTAGAGTATCTACAAATGGTTTAGAGAGTATCGTCTCGACTAGACCACTTAAGTCCATGATCTTCAACCACAAATCTCGTAGTAGATAGCGTTAAACCTCGGTGGAAATACTGCTTTCACGGGCTAAAAAATGTTAATATTATGTAGATCTACTCAAGGTATTCTCTACCACTCGGAATAGCTATACCTAGACCTCTAAGTATATCTCTAACTCTACGCTTACTCAACTTACTAAGTCTATGCACAGATTCAAGTGGAAGAGGATAACCTGATGGAGACCACCTAACAAGGCATTGAAGGATGTGGAACATGTATTTTTCGTCAATAGCTCTAGGAATAGTAATCTGAAAAGCAGG
>CAZUDD010000195.1:0-2162 GCA_964619665.1 uncultured Desulfurococcaceae archaeon
ACATAACCTATTAATCCTAATTGATAAGTTAATTTCTTGAAATCCCCACTATACTCAGTTGTTAAGCATGGGTTCAACATGGTGTTAGTTCATGTCGTTAGAGAAGAAAGTTACAGTACAAGATTTCATTAAGAAGAAGTATCGTGGTGAAAAAATCGTTATGTTGACAGCTTATGACTATATAACAGCTAAACTTGTTGATCTTGGAGGTGTTGACGGTATACTTGTAGGAGACTCTCTCGGTATGGTTTTGTTGGGATACAGATCAACACATCCTGTATCTATGAACGAGATGCTACATCATGTAAAGGCAGTCGCTCGAGCTAATCCAAGAGCACTCATAGTTGCAGATATGCCTTTTGGAAGTTATGAGGTGAGTAAGGAGGAAGCGTTAAAGAATGCTATTAAGTTTGTTAAAGCAGGTGCTGATGCTGTTAAGATTGAGGGTGGTAAAGAGATAGCAGAGTATGTTTCGTATCTCGTGAAATTCGGTATACCCGTTATGGGTCATATAGGACTAAATCCTCAGAGATCCCTCGTAATTGGGGGTTATAGACTCATGGGTAAAACTGTTGATCAAGCAATTCGAGTTCTTGAAGATGCAAAAGCACTTGAAGAAGCTGGTGTATTTGCAATAGTTATAGAGCATACAGTAGCTGAAGTAGCACAGGAAATAACTAAGAGAATCAGGGTTCCAACTATATGTATTGGAAGTGGTCCTTATTGTGATGGTCAAATACTTGTATTACATGATATACTAGGATTGAGTGAGAATATCCCTTATTTCGCCAAGAAATACATAGATCTAAAAGACTTGATCATTAAGGCTGTTAGATCGTTTGTTGAAGAAGTACGCAATGGAGTATTTCCATCTAAAGAACATTATAAGTGTATGAAGGAAGCTGAACTCAACAAATTCAAGGAATTACTTAGGAAATTCGATGGTTAAGCCTTCTCTAAAATGTCTCTCTAGATTTCTCCATATCTCCATAAGAGATTCTCTCAATACTTCCTCGTTGTTATAGTTTTGAAGTATTTCCTCGAGTTTTGATCTAGGTTCTTTCTTGAGAATGCGGGCCTTTTCAATTAGTTTGGGAATAGCTCTCACAACGTTATCAACGATAGTTATGTTTGCAGTTCTAGCTGTTCTTGATAGAGGGTTAAGATCTATAGCTATAACGGTTTTACCCATTTTACGTAGTGCTTCAGTTCTATCACCATCTTCAAGAGGAACAAGAACTACATCAGCTATTAGTATGCCTCTAGGACTAACACGCCGTCTTTCACTTTGAAGTTCTGGTATCACTGCACTCGCATCCTGTCCTACACCCAATACCTCTTCTGCACCGTAATCTCTTAGCAGTTTTGCTATCTTCATTTCTCTTTCTAGAGATCTATAGAATAGGTTTACTTCAATCCTAGCATTGACTTCTTTAGCCAATTCCACTATTTTATCGCCTACAAGAGCAGCTGTATTTCCGTTAACAGATATTACAGGATGTTTTGCGAGTAAGAGAGCTGCTGCAGCAGCTTCAATCGCTTTTAGAGCAGCATTTGTTGTTCTTTCACCTAGTAGATAGTCAAAACATTCACCTCTGCCATGGGCTATGAGGCCTTGAGGCACAACGATACCTCTTCAAATGCCTCAACAAGTCTTTCACGTATCAATAACGATCGATATCGGGGATGGGAGGGAGGTATCGTGAATCTACATGCCATATACTATCACTTCTATGTTAGACACACAAAAACAAGTTTAATAACTATTCAGTTTAGAACTCAGAACTTTATGATTATACCTCTAGGTATACCATCAATAAATACGGTTTTTATGGGTAAAGTTAGTTCACCAGTAGCAAGTGGTTCAAGATCTTTCTTAACGGCTTGGAGCTGTAAGATCTTGTTGTTTAAGGCTTCTGTTAGTTGTTCTAGTAGTGCAAGCTCATTTTCAGCCGTGGGATTTATTAGTAATTTGAGATTCTTTAACTCGATAACAGTTGCAGGTGTTTCAAGGGATGAGCCTAACACCTTAACCAAGACAGACTTGACTTTTCGTTCTTGTTCTGCTCTAAGCCTTACTTCCTCTAAACTTTTCAATATTTCAGCTAATTTTCTCTTCAATTCCTCTATTTGCTCATCTATGTATCTCATCAATTCAGTAA
>CAZUDD010000195.1:2172-2773 GCA_964619665.1 uncultured Desulfurococcaceae archaeon
TAAACTCTCGAACCTCTGTACTCATAAAAACACCTCCGCAATGTCTCACCGGGGACTGGGAATTAAACTCTTCTCGTATTGTCTTAGGTATTTGATTAAGCTTATCTCTATTTCTAGCGGTTATTTGGATAGGACGTCTAGACATATAGATAGACATCTATCCTCTAATTCTTCACATACTCTTTCACAATCTTCTTCTTCACAACTACTACAATCTACTATGGTATCGCAGATATCAACACATTTTCTATCAAGATCAAGAAGATGCTTCGACAATAAGTATCACCCAACTTAATTTCGAGATAAAGTCTACCGCTATTTATAGACTATTCAACAACATATCTTCTAGAGCTTTATTTTCTTCAACAAGTTCTCCTACACTTAACTCTCTCCATAATCCTAATCGACCAAAACAAATGACACGATTTTCAGCTAAAATTTTCAATACATCCTCTATTTCTTTTCGCGGTATAGTTGCTAGGACTCCATACAATGTCACAAAGTGTCTCTCTACAACAACTTCACTATATGAATTTAGTAAGTGAAACTTCTTAAGTTCAGAAAAGAGTTTCTCTCCAATACCTGCTATCAATGGATACTC
>CAZUDD010000196.1:0-439 GCA_964619665.1 uncultured Desulfurococcaceae archaeon
ATCTATATAGCGATCTGGTTTAGAGTTTCCATAGCTGGTAAAACAATTGAGTTACTGAAAGAAACTCCTTTAAGAGTAGGTATTGAGGTTCAAACAAAGTTCTTTAAGTATAGATAGTGTTTTACTACCTAAGTATGTATCTTGGATTTAACTCGATGTTCTTTTTCTGAATTCTAAGACTACACTTGGGACAGAATCCAAGACTTTTTCTATCAACATCAAATACGTTATTACTAAAACACATTATGCATTTCACATTATTGCAGTGCTCTAGATCAAGTACATGCCCAATTTCGTGGAGTACCTCTTTACGAAACCTCTCTAACACATGGTTAAAATCTTTTGCATATAAGTATAGTCTAGGTGTATAAACTGTTGCAACTCTTAGATATGGTAGTGCTAATCCGAAAACAAAGTTTAGACCATCTACATATGCATC
>CAZUDD010000196.1:449-2751 GCA_964619665.1 uncultured Desulfurococcaceae archaeon
TCTATATCAGCTATACCTAGAATGATATCACTAACTCCTTTTGCTATTGAGTAGATATAGGATGCAATATACTCAGCTCTAAACTGTCTACGTATATAGTCAAAAGCTTCTTTTGGTGGATCAACTCTAGGTAGAGTTAGTGTATATGCATAGAATGCATCTCTAAGAACTTCCTCTGCACATCTGATAAATGTATCTCCTATACTAGCTATAGGAATAATCGCTATTCTAAGCAATGACACAGAGATCCCCCAACTACAGTAAAAGAATGCAGTATCATATGCTAAGTGTAGCCATTGAGTAAGGAAGTAAAAAGTATTTCGAGTTAGTAACACAGTGGTGCGGGGGGTGGGATTTGAACCCACGCAGGCCTACGCCATCGGGTCCTGAGCCCGACCCCTTTGACCTGGCTCGGGCACCCCCGCGCCATCAAGTCACTCTATTTATGGGGACTTTTAAATACAATGATGTTACTCTATACAATAGATACCTAGTCTTTTGCATCCATTGTTTAGAATCTTAAGTATCTCCTCTATACCCTCCATACCGTTTAGCTCAAGTACCTTCATAAAGAATGCTAGTGCTGCTCTGATAAATGTTGATCTATTTGGAAAGTTCCACTTCTTCGTCATCTCATCTACGCGTTTAATGAAATCTAGTTCAAGTTTAACCGATATGGGTTTTTTATATGAAAGCGATATTTCGATAAAGTCTTTGTTTGGCCTACTATCATGTTTTCTAGTCAACAAGCAACACCTTGAGGCAAATTCAGGTTTAGATTTTGCTACGTGTAGATGGTTATAGCCTAATACATATCAATTTTTCTGTCTTTAGAAACACGATATAAGCTTTTATAGGGCTAACACTACCTCTATCCACTCAAAGTCTATTCTAGTCTAGGTAGTACCAGACACAGAGTTTAATTAGTTCTAACTATCTCGACTCACCATGAGTTGTCTACCTTATAAACTTTTGTGAAGCATGAAAAGTTTTAACGGGGTCTGTTTGCGATCATCTTTAGAAGCATTGCTTGAATATCTCGTAGTTAAAGCTTTAGCAAATAAGTTTGAGATTATAAAAGCTTTAGCTGATTACTTCGTAAACAATAAGAGTCCTAGTACAGTAGCATCTGAATACGGTCTTAGTAAACACCAAGTTAGAGGATATATTCAGAGAATTGTTGAAAAAGCTGGAAGTGTTAATAAGGCTAGAACTATAATGAAGTTCATAGCTCCATACGTATTGAAGATAAAACCTATTATGAAGAAATCTAGCGATACTATTGTTCAGTGTATTCTTTGTGGTGAAGAACTACCATTAATTGCAGCAGAGGAACATGTTAAGAAATACCATGGTGGTTTAGTAGATGAATACGTAGACGCTATAATTGAACTACTCAGAAGAGATTTAGAAAAACATAGAAAGGATAGAGTTGTTGTAGATACATCTCAAAGCAGTATCTAAACTAAAACTAATATTCTTTACACTTCTTACTCAACACTAGGTATAGAAGCTATATGCTAAATCAATGCTTAGAGTTTAAACCAAGAAAAGAATTTAAACCAATAGAGAAGAAAGGTAGACCAAGTGATCTAAGGATAGGACTTCTAGTTCCTGTGCCCTATAGAGCTGCTATGAATTCTCTCATAGTACACATGCTATATGAATACCATCTATACAAAGATTTTCAACTCTATAGATATGTATACAATATCGAGAGAGATTGTGTTGAAGCTCTTGATTCATCAATTAATCCCCAAAAACTAGATCTTCTATTGATTTCAATACCATACGAACTAGACTATCCTTATGCTATTAGAGCTCTCTTAAAAATGAATATAGATCCTTTGAAGACTTATCGTGAAAGACCTATACTTGTAGTTGGTGGAATAGCTGTTTCAGCTAATCCACTACCAATATCTAGACTATTCGATATAGTTGTTATAGGAGATGCAGAAGACTTTTTAGATAGACTCCCTGAAATAGCTGTTTATAGAGATAGTAAAGATCGCATTATTGGGTACCTAGCAAACCTTCCATACACATACAGTAGAGATAAGGAATCTGTAGTTCCCTATGTATCAGATATATCAGGTATCGATAATCCCAAGTATCAGATAATCCCTATAGAAGAAGAACCGGTATATGGAAGAGGACTTCACTTAGAACTTTCTAGAGGTTGTCCTTATCAATGTATATTCTGCATGGAGGGTCATGTAACTAAACCTTTTAGAATTCGAGATTTTTCTTCAGTTATGAAAACAATAGAGTTTTGGTCTAGTAACTATCCCTGGTTAAAGAG
>CAZUDD010000197.1:0-2750 GCA_964619665.1 uncultured Desulfurococcaceae archaeon
ACACTATATAGTTACAAAAGAGAATAAGTCGAAGGTTATAGAACTTCGTGATAGAATTGAATCTGTTGTCTATTCAGAAATTCGTATAGTCATAGTTGGTAAATGTAGATTAACACTATACTTAGAAGATCTTGGAGTTGATATGGATATACCTGGTCTAGAGGTAATTGAGCTTAGTTCAAATGTTGTTAAAGGATTAAAAGTCTATAGCATTGAAAGTTATCCTGTAGAGATATTTCTCTTCATTATAATGGAAATTGATTCACATAAGGAATACCCGTATATACCTATGATCTATTCATATAGAGATATAGAGATTCCAATTAATAGAGTTGTTGATGTTGAGAGCATTTCATTAGACTTACCGATAATAGCTAGAACTTTAGCTACCTATGCAGAGAATACGAGTATATTGATAAGAGCAAAGATATCGTGTACTGACTGTGGTCTACTTCTTAAAGAGATAGATCGTGAATGGAGCTATCTCACTCTATATATAGATAGTTATGGAATTGTTATTCCAAAGACTTGGAGCTGTACTGATATCTATGGAGGTAGTGTTGAGGAAGGTCTATTCGTTTTCTCATCATCTATACCAACATCAATTCTAAGAAACACAGTTATCTATGGAGATAAGAACTATCTTGAACTAGTTATAGTTGTTCCAAAGAGAGTCTTTGAACTACTTAAAGAGAAGCAAGGTATTGTTTCCATAGAGTATCTGCGTATTGAGTATGGAATGATCTTAAACAAACATTTTGTAGAGATATGTGAGGCATTTAGATGTACTTTAACCCTTCCTAAGTATATTGCTGGATATCTCAATTATAGTTTTGGAATAGCTTATCGTCATGGATTTAGATTGATAGGTTTAGTAAATCTAAGGGATTATGGAATAGGTTTAGAATCGATAGTTGGTATAGGTATTATACCACTATCGTATGGGTATGGCGATCATTTTGAGGTCGTAGCATATATCTATACTCCTCGCAATAATGATGTTGCTGTATACATCGATCATATAGCTATAGATTTCTATAGTGAAGATGTCGAGGTTTGGTCATTAGGATCGGTCTATCCCTGGATAATAAAGAGACCAGCTGAATTCAAAGCCTATAGTAGGCATGTCGATAGTATTAAGAGGGCTCTAGATATAGTTGATATCCTGCGGTATCCTGGTCTTCAACTAGAGACTTCAGCAACCTTGACAAGGCTCTTAAGTGTAGCTGCACTTAAATGTAAACCCCTTGAGAACTATGCTCTTGGAGTACCGTATAGTCATGATGTATGCGAAACTGTGTTCCCTGGATATATCTGTAGCCTAAGATCTTCAGAAAGTTCTACAACTATTATCTGTAGTTATATAGGTTCACTATATAGAGAATTCCATGAAATATACGTGGAGCTTTATGGAGGTCTATCGTTTGGAGTACCATATAGAGCTACACATGGTTTTCGTATTGTGATACACATAGTACTCTATCTAGAGAATTTAAAGAGTATGGATAGACAATTTGTAGACTATTCTGAGTCTATGAGTATCAATCTTATGCATGAGCAATACTAGGTGTAGCTCTATGAGTACATTGCTAAATAGTTCTAGTGCATTCATAGTGATACCCATACTCATGGTGATAGCGAGCTATCTCCTCACAATGCTGTGTTTTCACATAGCATCTGTTTATCTACCATTAACACTATCTGGTATTGCTGTACTGATTCAATCGATTATCTTGAGCAACATGGTTTTAGCTAATATCTACTCATTGCTTATAGCAAGTCTCTCTGTTGATGGTGTATATACAAAGAGATATGTTACGAGTGTTCAGCTCGTATTAGCACCATTCTATATAGCGATCATAGCTTTAACTATATGTTTAGCTAATATCGATATGGATATATACTTTGAGGGATTGAAAGCTCTAAACAAACTCATATCTCTATACATAGTATCCGCTATAATTCATGAGGTCTTCTGGTACTACACATTGTTTATGTCTGGTGTTCTCGCTATACGCTATACAAGAACAGTGGATCTACCTGTTAACTCTATGTATATAGCTATGAAATGCTATGTAAAACCATTTCTTAGCTATGTAGTTCTACTGGGTATCGCTATAAGATTCCTAGATATATACCTAGCTGTGCTGTCTCGACTTTTTGGAGTAGCTATATACATTATCGGTGTTACTGAGAGATGGAGATACCTTACATCGATGTTTATACCACCACTAAACATCGTTTTAGTTAGAGCAATAACACTCCCTGTATTCACATATGTGTACAGAACATCTATTAGAAATGCCTTGTCTAGATACATCGACCAAGTATCTCGATATAAACAGACTTAAGCAAACACTAGGTATAGGTGTATCTTAGATGATGAGTTTTTCGGGGACTTGAACAGTGATGAAGCGGTTACCCAGCTGATAAGGAATCCAATATGAATCAACCACTATTCGTTGTCTTGGGTAGATACACACAGTTTTCCTTGGTCTAGCACTACTAACATTCTTTCTCATGCTCAAGAAACAATATGTTGAGAAATACGGTTTAGCTACTACATACCGATACTACTTTCTCTGTACTTTCAATTCCATATATGGAATTCTGAAGTACAATCTGTTCACGTCATAGTAAACAGCATGTATATCGTGAACCTTTCAATTCCATATATGGAATTCATAGAATTCCAGAGCTGCAAGGAACAATTGAAATTAATGATTCCAACCTTTCAATTCCATATATGG
>CAZUDD010000198.1:0-2705 GCA_964619665.1 uncultured Desulfurococcaceae archaeon
GGTATATAGGGTCACTACGGTTACTACACCTGCTTATGCTGAAGGAATTATTGAGAGAGCAATATTTGCTCTACATCCCGAGATGAGTATTGGCTATACAGACTTCACTTTGAGGTTACTAAAAGCTCTAAATGCTAAGGATAGAAACATGGTTATATCGCCGTTGAGTATATACATAGCGTTACTGATGTTGACTGAGGGTGCTGCGGGAGAAACAAGAAAAGAATTGATTGAAGCACTACACATTAAAAATGTGAGAGATGCTAGGATATGGCTTCTTGCAGTGATAAGCAACATCCTCAAGGTAGAGAATGGTACAGAGATAATTATTGCTAATAGCGTATGGATTCACAAAGACTTTCCAATAAATGAAACCTATGTAGAGCTAATGAGAAAAGCATATAGAGCTGAGATAAGATTTGAAGACTTTATCAGTAACTTTACTGAGATCGCTAACAAAATAAATGCATGGGTTAGGAATAAGACAAAAGGTTTAATTAACAGAATTGTAGAGCCAAGAGATTTCGATCCCTATATGCGTATAGTGCTACTCAATGCAATATACTTCAGTGCTAATTGGAGTACTCCATTCCTTGATACTGAAGAAGAAACGTTCAAGACACCCAAGGGCCCCATAAGGACAGTGTTTATGGTGGAGACACAGCGTATACAGCTACTCAACACCTCAAAATACATAGCTCTTGCACTAAGCTACAGAGGAACTGACATTAAATTTGTTGTTATAATGCCTAGAGATGGAGATGTAATAAAGTTTTTAGAAGAATTGGACTCCGAGAAGCTATTGAGTATACTCTCTAATCTATTCTCTCAGGATCTAGTAGAAGTAGAGCTTCACATGCCTAAATTTACAATTGATAGTGATGTACTAGATCTAAAAGAAACTCTGAAATCTCTTGGCATAAAACTAGTCTTTGAACCCTATAAAGCAGATCTCAGCTACATGATCAACAGATCTGCTGCACCTAATGCTCAACTCTATGTTAAGTGGGTTAAGCATAGAGCAAAAATAATAGTTAATGAAAGAGGGACAATAGCAGCTGCCGTAACAGCTATTGGTATCAAGCTACTTGCAGCAATAATACGACCTATTGTTAGAATCGATAGACCATTCATATTCATGCTTGTTGAACCAGAATCAAAAACAATACTGTTTATAGGTTATGTACTGTACCCACAGACAAGTTCATAGCTAAACAAAACTCTTTTTCCTTTGTTTTTCTAGCCATTCAAAGAATATTTTCTCAGCTTCCTTCTCAGCCTCTTTAATCTCTATATCTTTGAAGAACTTGTTGTACTCTATGAAGAGATCTCCTGTTATGAATCTCCATGAATTGATAGAGCCTTTTACAGCATCACCTTCAATTACATAGAATTGCCATGGATCCTCATATCTCCACCTCAAATACAAAGTATATATCTTTCCATTACATCTAATTCTCTTAAAGCATTGACTTGGACACCACAACAAACGTTCAATCCATTCACTATCTATCCATTCACACGCTATCATATTCAGAAAACCCAGATTACCTCAGGATATTTATAGTGTTTTCACTAGTAGTCCCTGGATAAGGGACTGAGTATTGAGTATTGATGATTTAGTGAGAGAATTCAGTGAATACATTGTTGATAAGCTAAGCTCTATTCCTAGCGATACTGAAAGATTTATGCTCTTTATAGCATGGCTAAACACATCCTTGAAGAGATATGGCTGTAGATTAATAGTAGTTGGTGGTTTTGCTGTAGAGATATACACTGGTTCTGTGTATAGAACACTGGATATAGACTTGATTGTTGAGGGTAGAAACTGCATAGATATCCTCAAGAAATTTCTTGCTATTGTAGCTGATAGAGGTTTAAGAGTCTATATCCCTAGATTTCGTAGTTTAGCTATGAAGGGTATAGATATTGTTGGAACAGTCTATAATAAGAAGAAGAATCCTATACTCATCGAGATGGTTATCGATAATAGAACACTGTATTTCTGGATTGAACCTCCAGAAGAACTCATAGTTAGATACTTAGCTGCATGGAAATACTGGAATTCTTCTGAGGATAGAGATAAAGTATTTGCGCTACTGAGTACTCTCTGGAATAAACTTGATAGAGACTATTTGGAGAAGCGCGTTCGTGAGGAAGGTGTTGAGGATAAGTTCCGTGAAGCTCTAGAGGTATTGAGTCTTGGATAGGCATGTGATTGATAAGATTCTGAGCTTAAGGGAAAAGTATGGTTGTAGAGGTGGTAGAAGAAGTAATGAGGATGCTAAGAAGTTAGCAGAGCTAGCTAAAACTATTGTTGAAGAGCTTGAGAAAGAGAAAGTATATAGTTTTCAACTCAATTCTTTAAAACCTAAAATCATTGTTAATCTAAACCGCATAGCTAGATCAGGGAAAAGACCTGTGATCAATATTAGAATACATTTTGAGTAGTGTTTGTTGTTGTAGTGTTGTTCGGAGTCATAGTGTTAATGGATAAGTTTTTCTTCTGTATAGCTGATTCTATGGTGTATCAAGTGCTTATTGTTGATGGTGAATGGGAAGTTAGTTATCGTGGTTCAAAACCATTGATAGCTGTTGTCGAGTTAACGACTAGGTGTAATCTTAGTTGTATTCACTGTTTTAGGAATACTATGAGGGATAGTCTAGGTGATATGCCTAAAACTCTAGTTGATAAGATACTATCT
>CAZUDD010000199.1:0-2683 GCA_964619665.1 uncultured Desulfurococcaceae archaeon
AGATTTACGAGTTCGCTAAGTTTGTTAGGAATCCCGAGCAAGCTCAAAGAGTTGCTGCCTTACTAATGTTTTGGCGGGAGTACAAGATGTTTCAGTGCCTAACTGGTTTTGAATCTGCATGTAGAGAAGTTGAACATGATGTTGATAGAGCAAATAAGTTACCACCAAGTTTCGTTAAGAAGAATGAGGAATACATCATCAATAGTTTGAACAGAGTATTGGAGAGGGTATGAGTGGTAGAGATAGAGAAGAGCTTAGGAGATTGATTAGGGAGAGGGAGAGGCTTAGTAAACCTATTCGTTTTAGAGTTGGTGACAGGTTTGTTGATGTTGGTGATTTGGAATACATGATTAGTGTTTGTACTGATGGTGTTGTTAAACCATACATAGAAACTGCTAGGTTACAAAACGTAGCTATTCTATACCAAATCGCTAGAATACTTGAGTACCTCAAACAGAGATTCGTTGAGAAGGCTAAGGAGATTGGTGTATACAACTACGACTTTATGTACATGGAGTACATACTAAGGACACTGCACCCAGATAGGTATGCATCATTGATTAAGAGACCTGAAGACGCGATTAGACTATTCGCATCAATTAAGCTTTGTTTGGATGATTGGGAGATGTGTGTATTTAAAGTCATACTCGACAACTTGGAATTCCAAGCAAGTGAACTTGACGAGTCTTCTAGGAAGAGGTTATTAGCGTTGATTAACTTGTTTAGGGATGCTATAACGGGTAATTGTATTAATGTTGCTAACATAAACATTGTTGTGCAGGGAATAGATCGACTGATCAGTTTTGTTAGGAAAATGATACTTGAACAAGCAGCAACAGGAGTTGAAAGGGGAGGAGAAGAAGAAAGTGAAGGTGAAGAGAGAGAAGGTAGAGAAAGACTTTGGTAAATTAACTTAAACACAAACTTTTTCTTTTCCCCTTCCTCTCCTCTAACTTCTCGATGGATATAATTGACGTAGTGATTCTAGTCGTATGTGTAGTTGGTCTTAGTTTGATTCCTCTCGTTATTAAGTGGGAAAGACAAATGTCTTTGCTAAGAAAAGAAATCATCAATATCTATGTTGTCCCTTCATCTTATAGAGGCATGTTGAGGAAGAAGAGAGATTTTGAACAACTTAAACCACTACTTTCAAGTTACTTAGTTGAGAAAAAGATGTTCATAGATATTGAGCATGAACTTGAAAGAAGACTATATGAGGAATTTCAAAGTAAACCTAAACTATTGAAGAAATGGAAAACTGATGCATACACAGCAACCAAAACGTACATAGCAGCAATTAAATGGGTAGGAAATGAGAAGAGCGTCATTGAAGAGTATGTTAAGGTGAAGTTCAAATGTGTAGAAGTTAAGATGTTTGAAAACAATGTGTTATGTCTTAGGTAAGTAGTACTTTTTCTTTTCCCCTTTTTCTTCACTCATCTTAAATCCAATTAAAATCATTGTTATGCCAAGCACAACATAAATCATAGCTAATAGACCAAGAACTATGTGAATTGGTTTATCGACATAAATGAAGACATATACTACACTAATTGCAGTTACTGAAAGAGCAAAAATACACCAAGCAAGTAGTAGAACTTTAAGTAAGTTCATAGCTTACTCATTAAAGAGAAAGGAAAAATTTAAACTTAGTTTTGAATTTATTTTCTCTTACGCCTTAATTATTCCTGCTTTTCTTAGGTTCTCTACTGCGTTTACTAGCCTAGCGTGACTATTTGTACAGTCTATGTATGCTCCATCTGGCCCAATCACAACTATGCAGCCTCCTGTTGAGTAGACTTCCCTCTTACCGTCGCAATCAAGTATCACTCTACCATTAGCAATCTCAATCCTACAAACCCTACTTTGAGTAGCTTCTACTTCGCCTCCACTTGAGCTTGTCTTTCTTTTGATGAATTCCCAAGTCAAGGAAATTCACCTCTTTCTAAAGGTGAGAGGAAAAGATGGGGAGAGAAATTGATTTTAGTTGTTTGTTTGTTTTTTCTAATCTATGAGCCTAGTGCTTTAACTGTGTATGCTAGTTTTGGTCCCCACTTAACTTTCCACTTATCAAAGAATTTGTCAGCAGCTGCTTGAGCAACTCTAATACACTCCTCTAATCCGCCAGGGAACCATCTTCTGAAATCGTCTTCACCGTATAGGTTTAGTAGTGCTGTACAGATACCAACTGCGTAACTTGCCATGTAGTCCTTCTCAATAACGTCTACTTGTGGTGTTGGTGTTACAGCCATGTATTCTTGGTGTAGAGCTAGGGCCATAGATATCCAATTCTATTTCCTAGTGGGTACTAATAAAGTTTCAGTTTCTAATGACTTCGCATAAATTCACGTGAAGTAAAAAGAAATTTTAATCCCTAGGGAAACCAAATTGAATTGTATGAGCGTAAAATACTACACGATTAGAGAAGTTGCTCAACTCCTAAGGCTAGACAAATCAACAATCTACAAGTGGATTAGGAGTGGGAAGATCAAGGCGATAAAGATAAATAATAGGTGGTTAATACCAGCTGAAGAAGTTGAAAGAATCATTAAGAGGAAGATTTAACTTTCTTAATCTCCTCCTCAATCTTCTTCAATTCTCTCTCAGCTTCAAGTTGAGCTTTCCTGTACTCACCAACCGCTCTACCTAAGTTCCTAAATAGTTCAGGTATCTTATCAGCACC
>CAZUDD010000200.1:0-2676 GCA_964619665.1 uncultured Desulfurococcaceae archaeon
ATCTATTTGAGGAATGTGCCAAACTCTATCCTAACCATAAAAAACTAGCAGATCTTCTGATAACAGACTTCCTAAGATGGATTAAGGAATTAGAGATAGAACCTCGAAGAATTGAGATAGAACCTCAATACATAGTCAAGCTTCTTCAATTACTAGATAGAGGTGTAGTATCTATTAGAATGCTGAAAGAGATGTTGCCTAAGATACTCTCAGAGAATACAGACCCTGAAGAATATGTTAGGAAGTATTCCTTTACTGTGATAAGTAGCGAGGTAGAGCTGAAGAACATTATCGAAGAAGTGTTTAGAGAGAATGAAAAGGCTGTCAAAGATGCTCTGAAGAATCCTAAAGCAATAAACTATCTAGTTGGTGCTGTTATGAAGAAAACTCGAGGTCGTGCTGATCCAAAGACTGTTATCAAATTAATTCAGAAGTATCTTGAGGAATTGCGTTCTAAACAAGCTCAGTAGTGACCTCTAATCAGATCAGTGAATCACCGCGTGGGTTTTTCATCATATTTCAGCTCTTAAAACCACGATCATCTCTATATGTCGTTACTCGTATTCCCTCCAGACATAGCCACATTTTGTACACTTATAAAATCTTGTTGGTGGTTCATCAGCTCGTCTTGTCTGCATCATCCAGTAGTAAGCTTCGTCATTTCCACATTTGGGACATATGACATAGCCTTTTATCTTGGGAGCTGTTCTAAGCTTCTCCTTTATCTCTTCATCGATTATAACAGTTTTATCTCTTTCAGTATGTGTTATTCTTCTACTCATAACAATAGCTGGTGTAGCACCACTAATACCTGCTTCAACTGTATAGCCACAACGAGGACATGTAAGGATTGTTTTCGAGCCTTCTCTTTTTGGCTGCATTATAGCGCCACACCGTGGACAAAACTGCATGATCACACCCCGTCTGCTTAGAATAGGAATTATACATAGTATCTTTTAAAGGTATCCCTTCTGAGCACTAAAACTAGTGCTATCGCTGTTATGATTTTGGAGAATGTACTAGTATTGAGAGTCTTAACCTCAATTCTTCAATAATCCTAAATGCATTCTCTATAGAGTCCCTGTATATCTCTAGACTCTTTTCATCGATAGGCACTAACATTTTCGCTATTTCTGGACAAACACCATCTACATCTAAAAGATACTTGATTTCACCACCAAAACTCTTACCCCTTACTATAAGATCTAGAATATCGTTACAGCTGTCGACTAGTAATACATGTTCTATTCCAGCAATACCTCTTAAGACTATCGCTATTAATGAACTATCTATCCTACTTAGAACTAGTATTCGAGATTCTTTCTTCATATCTCTTCACAGCTTCATCAAAGAGTCTTAGTAGTGATTGAGCCATTTCTTTAGCTTCCCTAATAATGTCTTTAAGTACATCTAGAGGATCAACAGTTCCATCTGTTAGTATGACTACCTCTGGATAGGATACTAATGGATGATCTATTATGTAGGCTGAATATACCACACCTTTGTGTCTCAATGCTAATTTACTTATTAGATTTGGTAGTGAATGTTTATCAGCATCTTTTACTATGAATCTCAGTTCATTCTTTGTATACTTCTTTAACTCAAACTCAACCATTATATCAACCTATGGATAGCCATAGATGTACTCCAAATATATTCTTATCTTAAAACTCTTCATGACTTTCACCTATGTATTCTAATAGTTGATCTAGAGCTTCACTCCAGGGCTTTAACAGCTCGAAATCTTCATTTACAATACCTAGTTCACGTAGAACTCTAAGAATTTCACTAGGACTACGACCTGTTAGATATGTTGCAGCAGCTACCAGTTTTCTAAGACCAGATCCCAGAGGTATCTTAGATACTTTTTCTAATGCTTCACCTAAATCACGAGCTATCTCTGCAAGTCTATCCAACTCTATATCAGCATAAAGTACATTGTTCTTAACTTCAGCTCGAACTCCATGAAATCTAAGGATTTTTGCTAAAAGATCTAGAGGAACTGATTTCTTAACTATTTTGGATAGTTGTTCAGGTGTAACTCCGTGAACTGCTTTTCTAGGTAGAGATTTGTAGAGAGCTATGATTTCTCTAAGATTAATAACTGTTTTTTGAACTTCTGGTTCAAAACCAATAATTCTAAAGATTATCTTTGATCCCTTTATCTCAGCATATACTTCAGCGTGTGAAGAAAGTTCTTCATCTATTTTTTCGAGTAGAGCTACACATTGTTCAGTAGAACCACAATCTACTTGAAAAATCTTTTCAGCTATTCCACCCTGAGCTTTACGTCTATATCTACCCAAAAACTACATCACCTTCTCTTTACCGCTAAGTAATCGGAAGCTACTCTTCTCTTTTCGCGAGAACCACATACTGGACAAAGTAGATATTCATTCTGATTCTTGACTAGAACTGAACCACATTTTGAACAGTAGGCTAACAGTACTCCGAGTTTAGGACCTTTTATTGAGAGAATTAGTGGTAGATAATCGTTAAGGACTTTAGCTCGAATAATATCGCCAACTCTTATAGCTTCATATAGTGTTTGTATTCTACTCTCTGAAATTTGAGATATATGGAGAAGACCTGTAAATGGATTCTTGAATGTGTTATAGAGATCATATCCAAAGACTTTGACTATAGCTAGATCTTCCTTCATAGTATCGACAACAC
>CAZUDD010000201.1:0-2666 GCA_964619665.1 uncultured Desulfurococcaceae archaeon
GCTTGTTATAGTCTGGATACAGTTCGTTCATCAATGTATAAGAACCGTTTATGAAGAGCTTTGTTATTACAGCATTACGTACTGTTGTTGAGTTCCAGTTAATAGATACGAATACTGATCTAGTATTCATATCGACAATAGCGTAAGCCCATTCATTCTCTCCTTGACCCATCATACCGTATAACCCCATAGACATTCTTGCTGTTGCTACAGCATCATCAACAACACTGCCATAACCTGCAAGATATGTTATTGCTGCTAATAGCTTAGGTGGATCACCACCAGAGGAGAGTATAGTTCTTCTTCCTGGTATCACCACATCTTGAACAGGTAGATCGAAATATAGTGTTCTATTGGTTGATTTAGGTACATAAGCTACCAAGACACCATATACTACAATATACACTTCATCGAGACTACATACCTTCCACTTCTTTAGAATTCCAAGTGCTGTAGACTCATTGGATGTAAACATCTTTGCCAAGAGGTTTATTTGTGTACCATTCAATGTTGAGCCATCTGCAACAGTTTTTCTTTGGCCTAGAACTGAAAGCCAATATCCATAGTCCCACCAACTAATCACAAGTGAATTCTTTGGAGTTTCTTCTCTCAGGTATCTTAGGGCTTCTAACCAAGCTGTTGCAGGTCTATGACCACTTTCTGCTCGTGCAATCATTGTTAGATGATGTGAGTAGGCATTTATTGTATTGAATATTACGACATTGTATAGTATTGGTAGTAGAGCTATTATGATAGTTATTATCAATGCTATTATGGAGGTTATTCCAGCTTTTATCCTGATATATCGACCCCATCTAAATACTTTAAACCTTGTATGTCTCAACAGATATCCAATGCCAATACCTATGATCAATGCGTATATCAGCGTTAATAAGCTGAAGAAGTACGCAACATTTAGTGTTGCATATAGAGTAAGACTCGATATTACGACAATCAATAGACTAAACGGCCATTTCTTACTTAGAGCTTCTAAGAACGTTAGAGGAGCCACTATGAATATTAGTATTAATAGTGTTGTGTACCAAACAATACCTTGATATGTAAGCATAACAGCATTGCCAACGACATAGAATGTTCTTAGTCTTTGATATTCAGCTACAGTTGCTGGTAATCCATGTCTTAATAGGCCTAAAGCTATAGCGACTTTACCTTTTATTGGTATTAAGTGGTAGATGATAGCGATATAGCCAGCAATAACGGCAATCACTATAATCAATGTATAGAGTGCTAAAGTCTTTGAAGAACCTATTCTAGGCAATAACAGATTATACAGCGTCAGTAAGAACACAGAGCCTATTGGTATTATACCAAAACTAATAATGTACTTTACGCCATAGTATGGTGTGAGACCATATGTTAGTACTATGAAAGCTAGTACCATATATAGAGACACTAGTTCTGATTTACTAAGTGATTTCCTTTGAAAGTATGGATATAAAGCCATGATTATGAAGAATGCTACTACAATGAGGTTTGATCCAGCCCATAGTAGAAGTGCATATGAACATAGTATTCCAAGTATTATTGCATTGAGGATACTTGGTCTCTTTGCGTACCTGGTCATGATCCATAGAACATAGGGTATAACTGCTATACCAAAACTATATTTAACAGTAAATCCTAGTAATAGTCTATCAACAAATGTCAATGCGAAGATTAGAGAGCTAATTATTGCAGCAATTCTACTATTGGTTAATTCGTAAACGAAGAGAGCTATGCCTATAACGCAGATAGCAGCTAGTATTGGAGGTACAAATGCTGTGACCAAGTAGATGTTTTTAATGCCCAAGATTTTAGCGATCTCGTAGATCACATATAGTGTATATGGTGTTCCTGGTAATTCTGTTCGTGTAAAGTCTCTACAGTTAGGGAACCAGAATAGGCATGTCAAAGGATTCTCTCTAGTTAGCGTGAACCACGAGAATGCACCGTATTTCTCTAGAACTTTAGCAATCCATATATTGATGAAGGGATCTAATTCGTGAACAACTGCTTCAGGATAATTGTTTAGAAGACCTGTAGATTGAAGATATTCATAACTTGAAGCTCTAATACCGAAAGCCGCTATGGCTATTACTATCAGCAATACTATGAAGAGAAGTGTATTTACTCTATCATTTTTTGTGAGATTAGATATTGAAAGGAATACCTTGAGTATATTCTGCGATATTGTTCTACGTACTCTTGAAAGACCTTTCATGGACACTACCTCGACCTACTGTCATATATTTAAGGGATGAATATAAGCATTAATCTCGGTGAATACTGTGAGCGATCTTAATAATACAAAGTTTAGTCCAAAGAAACTTAGTGAACAACGTATACCATGTCCTGTATGTGGTAATGAAATAGTTCTAGAAGTATATGAGCATGAAATACCGGTAGAAGGTAAGATCCTTCTATTCGTAGCTAATTGTAATCGATGTGGTTATAGATATAGAGACTCTGTACCCTTTAAACAATATGAAAAGCCAATTGCTATATGTATAGACATACGTCAAATAAAGGATCTAAACATATTGGTGTATAGGTCTCCCCATGCTTATGTGTCTATACCCGACCTAGATATAGAGGTAATTCCAGGTCCAATTTATACTGGAGTAATTTCAACAATTGAAGGACTTCTACTAGACATAGCTGAAAAC
>CAZUDD010000202.1:0-2643 GCA_964619665.1 uncultured Desulfurococcaceae archaeon
TGTTAGTAAATACATGTAGACTACCGTGGCTTCTTTTAGATTGACTCTAAAGAAGTCATCGTTTATAAACTCAATTCTATCGATTACATTTGCTTCTTTAGCATTCTCTTTTGCTCTTTCAATAAGCGCTGGATTAATCTCTATACAAACACCTTTACTAGCACCCTCTTTAACAGCTCTAATCACAACTCTTCCATCACCACAACCAAGGTCGTAGAATACATCGTCTTCTCTTATCTGTGCTAACCTCATAACGAAGTCTAGAAGTTCATCTCTAGTAGGTACCCAGGGAACTCGAGCTGAGGGATAGTAGCTACTCACCAAGCTCAACACCCAGTCCATCGTATTGTCGAACCCTACCTGTTTCCTCATTACATGATTCTATAGCTAATTCTGATAAGCTTTCTTCTCATCCTATGTAGGTACTCAAAGCTATAACGAGCACATAGACTTCATTTCATCCCATCTAAAATGAAGGCTTAATTCTGTGTAAAATGAAGAGGCATATGCAGAGGGTCTTAGGTGGTCAGATATGGTCTCAAAAGCCACTATAGCTGCAATAGTTGTGGCCATAATAATCATAGCTGCTGCAGTATTCGTCTGGTGGTACTTCTTCGCTAGACCAAAGGTTGTAACTATATCGATTGAGTATGGCGAGCCCTGGAAAGACCTCGTTAAGCCAGCTCTAGATAAGTTCAAGGAGGAGATGGCTAAGAAAGGCATTACTGTTGAAATAAAGGAGAAGATGATGCCATACGGTACAGACTTCGTTAAAGTCATAACAAGCGACTTAGAAGCTGGTACAGCAGCTGATGTACTGATCATAGATAGCTTCATGATACCAACCTATGCAGAAGCTGGTTACCTATACGACCTAACAGATCTGGTTAAGAAATGGCCTGATTGGGATGCCTATCCAGAGCCAATGAAGAAGATCGTTATGTACAAAGACAAGGTCTATGGTATCATGATCGACACTGACGTTAGAATGATCTGGTATAGAAAAGACATCTTCAAGATGGCTGGTCTACCAGAGGAGTGGCAGCCAAAGACATGGGATGACATATTCAATGCTGCTCTAACACTAAAAGAGCATGCTGATGAAATAATGGCTAAACTAGGTATCGAGGAGTTCTATCCACTATACATACCTGCTGGTACTAAGTGGGGTGAAGGAGCAACAATGCAAGGATTCTACATGGTACTACTAGGAGCTGACAAACCACCACTAAACAGACTATATGACTATGAGAAGGGTAAGTGGATCTGTAAGAGCACAGCTTTACTAAGAGCCTTTGATTTCTATGTAAAGACCTATGTTGAGTACAAGGTAGGTCCTGTAGAGTATAACTTCGCACCAGATGTATGGGCAACACACAGAAAAGTCTTCTCTGAAGGAAAAGTAGCTATGGACATTGGTGGTTCATGGGAGTGGGGTGAGGGCTGGGGTCCAACAGGCATTGCTCCACTAAAGCCATGTGTTGACAGGTGCTGTCCAGATGGTGAGTGTGACACAGCTGATGAACAGAAGTGCTATATAAGCTGTGAAGGTGAGTACATAGGCTTTGCAAAGATGCCCGGTTGGAGTGGTGGAGCTCACGGCGAACCCGAGTTCGTAACAATCTCCGGTGGTTGGGCTGTTGCAATCAATGCCAAGATACCAAAGGAGAAGCTCGAATATGCTTGGGAGCTAGTCAAGATTATTGCAAGTAAAGAGAATGTAGCTAAGTACTGTGCTAAGTTCGGTAAAGTAGCTCCAAGATCTGATGCTGTAGAAGTACCAGAGTATGCAGCTAACGAATACCTAAAGAAGATCACCGAGTACCTAAAGTTCACTGACTTCAGAGATGCAATGCCAAAGTATCCAGATGTATCAGCAGTTGTACAAGAGATAACTGAGAAGATTGCCAAAGGTGAAATAACATCAGCCAAAGATGCACTCGAAGAATATTGTAGGAGACTAAAGGAGAAGGTAGGAGCAGAAAACGTTGTTGAACATCCAGTAAGCTAACTCTTCAAAGCATAAACCACTTTTATTTTTGTCAAATACTAATACACAAAAACTCTTTTTATCGCACTAATCAGTTCTAAAACAATGTTTTTTAACTAATCTCTTCTCACCACGTACTAGAGGACCGAGGTGTTTTCAGCTATGAGTGTTAAAGGTATTGTTACTAGAGAAGAAGTTACTGGTAGACTCTTAATACTACCAGCAATAGTGTTTCTTGCAGTCTTTGTGATCTTTCCTCTAGTATGGAATCTCTACATAAGCTTCATCGATTATAGACTAGAGATTCCACCAGAGAAAAGAAAGATATTTGTGGGTTTAGCTAACTATCTATGGATTATAAACGATGAGTATTTTAGAAGATCACTTAAGGTAAGCTTCATATTCACAGTGGCATCAGCATTAATAGGCCAAGCATCTCTAGGTCTTGCACTAGCAATAATCTTTAGAATGCGTGATCCAGAAGAAGGTGTTATGAAGTACGTCGTTAAAGCACTAAAAATACTTGCATCAGCTGTAGTATTCATCTCATGGATAATACCTGAAGTAGTTGCTGGATATGCATGGGCTGCAATAACATCTAGAGGAGGTATAATACCTAGACTACTAGGTGTAGAAGAATCACTGTACTATAC
>CAZUDD010000203.1:0-2612 GCA_964619665.1 uncultured Desulfurococcaceae archaeon
GAATCATTGTAGTTACAACCTTTCATCACCGTTAAGATTTTTAGTGTATATAGCTAGTTGTTGATGGGATAAAGTATTGAGCGTTGTTATAGGTATTAGAATTCCCCGTAAACTAAAGGAGGAGCTAGAAGCTTTAGGTATTAACTATGCTGAAGAGATTAGAAGATATCTAGAGAAACGTGTTAGAGAAGAAAAGGCTCGTAGACTTATTGAAGAGATTGAATCCATTAGAAAGAATATCCGGTACATAGACGAAAATCTATCTGCCAAGATTATTAGGGAAGACCGTGATTCTCGTTGAATAGGGTTGTTGTTGATTCAAACATTCTCGTAAAGTGGTTTATACCTGAGAAATACTCTGATGAAGCATGTGTTCTAAGAAACGATGTTGTTTATGGTCGTATAAAAGCTGTTGTACCTATCTATGCATTACTGGAGTTCTGTAATACGATTAGAAAGTATGTCTTGTTGAAGATACTGGATGGAGTTACAGCACAGAAAATATATGATTTGTTGATGAGTATTGATCTTGAGTTAGTATCGATAGATAGAGATCTTGTTAAAGATGCTCTTAGGTATAGTCTTGAGAAGCATGTAACTGTATACGATGCATACTATGTAGTTCTTGCGTATAAGTATGATTGTACCATGTATACAGCTGATGAAAAGCTATTGAATAAGTTGAGCAATGTTGAGAAACGAGTTAAGCACATAAGGGATTATCCTAGGGATAGAGTAGAGATACTTCAGCTCTAAGTATCTTCAACACAGTTTCTCTATTGGTGTCGATAGTGTTGGTAAAGCTGACATAGGTGTTATGAGCAAGGCCCATCTACGATACTCAACAAAACCGAGTTTTCTATATAGTGGTTCTAGACCTGAAACACCATCAAGAATAATTCTTTCAGCACCTCTAGACCTTAGCATCTCTACTGCTATCGATAACAATGCTCTTCCAATACCTCTACGCTGATAACATGGATCAACAGCTAGTGTACCAACAATACCTGTTTTAGAACCATCAACTGCTTCAAAAACCTCAAAATCTACATAACCAACTATATCACCAACATCGTTTTCTACCACGAGCATTGTATAGCCATACTTCTCATAGTATTTACGGATATCTTCGGGATTCCAAGCCTCAAACCAGTCATACACAGAGAAAGCCCTGTTAACAACATCAACAATTCTAGGTATATCATCAACACTAGCTATCCTAACTCTATAGCCTTTAGGCAACTCATACTTTCTCTCAAATCCTCTAAACACCATGAGTGTACCCCATGTAGTCTCAATATATGGTGCTCCATCGAGAACATGTTTTAGTACTCTATGTAGATACCCATATTCACACCAAGCACTAATCCTAACAACTCCACGAATACCCCTAGACTCAAAGCTATGTCTAGCCCAACCAAGAATAGACCTAGTACACTCTTCAACAATACCAATAGGTAGTCTTGAATCTACACACATAGCAATCCTATTAGTTCTAGGTAATTCCCATGCCCAACCCAAACCAACAACTCTAGAACCCATAAACACCAATGCAAATTCCTGTGGATCAAACCATGTAGACTCAAACATCACCTTAACATCACTGATATCCGACCTTCTAGCATACCAAGAAATATCGATAGAGCGACAGGTATTGTAGAGCTCAGCAATACCAAGATCAATAGCTCTATCGCCACCCCTATAACCAACAACAATTCTTAACATCTTCATCACCAAAACTATGAAAAAGATATTCACTATGTCAGAACATCTTCATCGCTCTTACTCGCAGTATATGTCTAGAAAGATAAAAGTTTCAATCTTCATCAAATAATCTTTGGTAAAATGCTTGAGCAATCACGTTCTGAATTCATTGTGTTAGTATTGTTTATAGGATTCGTAGTGTGTTCTGTAAATAGCTATGGTAGAATCTGGTATCTTTATTGAAGCTATTGGTTTAACTAAGGTGTATAGAGGAGGTATCGTTGCACTCAACGACCTGACTTTTAAAACTAGTGCTAGAATTGTTGGTCTTATAGGTCCTAATGGTGCTGGTAAAAACTACTTTTGTAAGAATAGCAACAACACTTCTAAAACCTACTCAAGGAGTTATCAGGGTTCTAGGTATAGATGTTGTTAAGAAGCCAAGAGAAATTAAGAAACGAATTTCGTTAGTACCACAGGATGTTTTTCCTGATAGTAGAGCTACTATCTACGACCATGTATTCTACTATCTTATTGCTAGAGGTTATAGTATTGGTGATGCAAAGAAACGAACTAGAGAAGTTCTAGAGCATTTTGATCTATGGAATCTAAGGAGTACAACCTGTGCAAGATTATCTGCAGGTCAGAAGAAGTTAACGATTATAGCAGCACTAGCTCCATGTGAAATCGAAGCTATTTTTCTAGATGAACCTACATCAGGTTTAGATCCAGCTAATAGAGCTAAGTTATGGGGTCTACTATCGGGTATTGCTAAGAATGATCAGAGTTTTAGTTACATCTCATGAAATGGAGGAAGTTGAAGAATATGTTGAAGAGGTAGTAATGATTAATAGAGGTAGGCTTGTACTCCACGATAAACCCCACAACATCATGACACTGTTTAGAGA
>CAZUDD010000204.1:0-2586 GCA_964619665.1 uncultured Desulfurococcaceae archaeon
ATACAGCGATATACTGAAAGACGTGAAGAAAACCATTAAAGAGCTTGGAAAATCAATCAGGTTCGAAACACCGAAGATAGAATCACCCAAGTTAGAGACTATTTCATCAACTAGTGAAAGCGAGAAGAGCGGTTTCACATCAGAAGAGGCTAGAAAATACACACTTGAGAGAACGTTAGAACATCTTGTAGCTGTAGAGGACCACCTGAGAACTGCATCACAAAACAAAGACATTGGAGTATGTCTAGGCTGTCTATTAGAACATCATTTTCCAGCACTATCAATGTATAGCAAGGAGGGATTGAAGTTCTGTAGAGATTCAATTGAATGTAGTGCCTATCGTGAGCTTGGTAGAGTTGTTGAAGAGGCTAAACAGCGCTTGTTGAGCGGTGATAAAAACTATGAAGAGATAGCCAATATGTTTAGACAAATCCGCAAGAAGTTGTCTCCAGCAGGAAGAATAGTTAAGCAGATTCTTGGTCAAGAAACACAGTCTTCCATGCATACATACCCAATGGTCAAGGTTCTAGAGCCTATCGACTGTAGAAAAGAGGTTGTTAAGTTGATTGAGGAGACAAGCCCAAAAGTAGCTGAGGCTCTTGCTAAACGTAAGTTCAGAGTTCAACCAATTGAACTGGTTGTTGAGACGGGTAGACCGATAATCAATGGAAAAGAGGTTGTTAGTGCAACAAATCCTGATCGAGATCCAAAGATAAGTGTCTTCAACTGCGAGATCTTCACAAGGTTACCAGAACACATGAAGAAACATGTTGTTGCTCATGAGCTAGCCCATGCGTTTGGTGTTAAAGATGAGCGGTTAGCTGATGAGATTGCTCTTGAGGTGGTGAGTAGATGACGTGGTTATACTCATCGATAGCTGTATCAACAACAACGTGGCTCTATCAGGAACTACCAAAGGTCTTACCACCTGAAGAGTTTAATCGTAGAATAAACGAAATCATATCTATTCTAAACAAGATAAAGAGCTGGGGTATGACGCTATCTCCAAACGATTTAGCTGAGCTTAGAGATGCTATATACAATGCTATCTATGATCTTGCTACAGTTGCTGAAGTCTTTGAGAACTTTGATTTTGTTGATGCTAAACTCGGTATTGCATCTGATGTTCTATACGATGTCCAGGTTCTCCTCAATGAGATTGATAGGCAGTTAGAGGGTTCTGTACGTATTGGTCGAAACATAATTTCTTCACCTGCATACGACTACGATAGGATTGTCTATACAGAGAAGATGAAGAGTGCATTCGAGAAGATTAGGAGAACAATGGAGAAACACTTCAAGAGAAGAGTAGGTTTCTATCTACCTGGAAGACCCGTAAACTCGTTGATTGATCTACCAGCAACTATCAGTGATATAGCCAACATAATCCATGTGTTGACAGAAGTTGTTGTTCCACCAACTATGGAGAGATACAGGAAGGTCTATTACGAGAGAGATGCCGATCCATGGATTGTTGATCTAGCTAAGAAGTGGAGTGACAATGTCGAGAAGTTTATGGAGGAGGGTCTCTACGCAAGAGAAGACTATGAACCGCTATCAGCTCTTGTAACTGATAAAAGAGCTAGTTTTAGAGTTGGTTCAGCTGAAGGCCATGCAACACACATTGAGGTTGTAAACGATGATGTTCGTGTTAGGTACTATGATCTCGATGAGGATGTTAACGAGATATTCAATCAGGTGTTGTCGAGGCTATGCAACTGTTCAAAGCTTGATGATGGTGTAGAGTGTTTCTGTAAGAAGAGAGATGATGTTAAGGATGCTCTATCCAAGCTCTTAGCTCTTGTAACATCGATGGACTTTAGGATTCGTGACTACGGCTTCGAAAAAGTTAAGGAGCATACGGAGAAGACTGTTTTTGGTGGTTAGACATGGCTATGGAGTTAGCTGAAGCTCACGAGACACTTCTTGAGTATGAGAGGTGGTTTAGAGAACTTGCTGATAGAATGTCTAGAAAGAAAAGAGAGGGTGTATGGATATACAATGTATCTAGGCTTTCACCAAGCGACGAAGAAAAGCTCTTTAGATTAGTTGATGAGACAGACAACACCACAACACATCTATCCCATGAATTCTATGAACGAGGACTTGAACTACCGTCTACTATCTTTGACTGTCTTATCCTTGCTAAAACACGGGGGGTCTATGAGCATATCGATGAGTGGAGGAGAAGAGGTCGTGACTACATCGTTGTTGAGGGTCGCGATGAAGAGAATGCTAAGGCTAGTAACTGTGCATCTGCGCTATCACAGATTCTAGGAAGAACCGTTGATCCAAGAGAGCTTGAGATCCATGGAAAGACTGTTGTTGAGGTTCTCGAAAAGATAAAGAATGTGTATCGCTATCTATGGGAAGCACTTGAAAAGATAAAGTAATTTAGTTTTTGTATCCCTATACCCCTATAGGGATTGTAATGTGGTACTACTCAAGCATTGGTATCCCGGTTAGAGGTGTTTGGCTAGCTCTTGAGAGAGTTGATGTCATCAAGAGTATCTTTGATGAGGTTGAACGTATATGTAGAGATTTTGGTGGTTCTATTTCTAGGTCTAGCGATACTATCAATGCTAT
>CAZUDD010000205.1:0-2580 GCA_964619665.1 uncultured Desulfurococcaceae archaeon
GGGTATAGGAATCTAATGTCCTCAGTATCTATAATTACATGGGTTTTTCTAGGATCAAAACCTAGAGCTATCAAATCCAGTAAGTTCTCATATGCATACCTATTAGTCTGTTCAATTGATTGTTGAGGTTCATGTAGAAACTTCTCATCATCAGTCATTTGAAAGAATAGATCTAGATCTAGCTTTTCCTGCAACCACTTTGTGAATATCCATGGAACGATATGGCCTATATGAGTACTTCCAGAAGGACCACGACCAGTATATAGAGCTACTCGTTTACCTCGAAGATAGTTCTCTAGAAATACATCGAAATCTCTATGAGAATAGAACACTCTCCGCTCAATCATATAGTGGACTTCAGCTGTAGCTTTCTTAAGGAGTTCAACCTCTCTATCAGTTATTGGTTTAACACCAAATATCTTGATGAGTTTTTCATAATCTGGAAATCCTGTTGCTTCCCATGGTGTTATCTCAGTAGAGTTTAACGCCACAAAAGTACATCACCACTTAGGGGTTTCTACGTATGTTTTGATTGAGTTAGATAAAAACTTTCATCTCTATAAAACTAACTTCAATTTACCGTTAACATCTCTATATAGATACCCTTCTCTTTGAAGAATTATTGCTAAGCTTAGCTCTCTAGGATCTAGCTCATCTATGTTTTCAACAACTGATAGTGTTTCTCTAAGCCTATCTAGAGCATTTCTATGTATATAGAACCTACCTATTTTGACAATGGATCTACTTCTATTAAGTACATCGAGTATTTCAGAACTCGATATAGATATAGCCCTGGACAACCTCTCTATATCGTATTGATCTATGTATCCAAAGATATCTAGAAGATAATCAATAAATTCATAGAGATTGAATGTACTAGATATTTGTGTTTCTCTAGTTCTTCTTAACTCCATAACTATGTTCTTCAGATCTTCAATGAGATTTCTAAAGCTATTACTTACCTCATTAAGTCTAGTTATTGCATCAACTAAATCTGTAGGGATGCTCATAGTTTCTCTACTTTGTTGAATCTGTCTATTCACTTCCACAGGTCTCAATTGTTTTTCGTGGATCTCTTCCTCTTTAGTAACTAAGTATGGTTCTCTTAATGTACTTTCTGAGCTTTCCATAGCTTTAATCTCTTCGCTTATATCGCGAGATTCCTTGGTTTCAGTACTTGGTCTTACTATGTATCCTCGCTGTGTTCGTACTACAATACCTCTATTCTTAAGCTTTGTCAACACTATACGAACTAGTTTAACACTTATACCCAATGCATTAGCAATTTCAGTGGGTTTTGCAAATGGATGTGTTTTCAGATATTCAATGATTTTATTAGTTATACTTTCTTGCAAGACTTCAACCTAATAACTAGACTTCTAGTTTCGGTAATACTGTAGAACCTTCAGCTAATATCTTTTCACCTTCAGCTACTATCTCTTCTTCATTTCTTCTAGACTCTATTAATTGCCATTTAGCATATCCATGCTTTTTATTATTACCAACATTGTGTAGTACAAGTTCAACAGCTCTTCTCTTGGGATGAGTAACTATGTCTATGTAAGCTCTGACTATAGCTGCTATAGTTGCTTCATGAAGTACTATTACCTGATCTTGAAGATATATTGCGAGTCTTATATGGTGATGACCTTTAGGTATGAACGCTATTACTTTCCTAACGCTCTCATTGGGATAAATCTTCACGTTCTTCACTATGATACACCCCTCAACACTATTATCAGTCAAACGGGTCTTCATCATATTCAGTCGATGGCGTAATCATCATCTGTGTAAACTCGGTTATCTCGATCTATATACTCTCTTGATTAGACCCTTAAAGAAGGGAGACCTAATAATATATTTAGAGATTGGTATTGATGCATAGATATCCATAACAGTGTGTATTGTATTGAATAGTGCTGTAAACAACAATACTATCGATAGTTTAGCCAAGAAATTCTCTTCAACTACAACTCCTATACTTCTTAATAACTCAACAGCAAAGTCTAGAAATCCAGGTAGAAAGACTATCAATACAACTGTGTTTGCTATAGTCATAACTATACATCTAAAGAGAATAGCTATTAGAACAATAAGACCTTGTCTGAATTTAGATAGTTCTAGAATTGAAGATCTAAATATCTTTTCACCTATGTAGATACCCATAATTGTTGATAGTGTTGATAAAAACTTCATTGTAGGGCCTATAGGTGTAAACTCACCTACGATAAGCAGAACAAACCAATAGATTATACAGGTCGTAATAGCAATTCTAAAACTAGCAATAAGCAATGATATTATTACAGGTATCTCAGCTATCTCGAATTTAAGGTATGGTAGTGGTGGAAAAGGGATAACCACCTTAGCTATTGTCAGGACTATAGCTATAGAAGCAAAAGCTGCTGAAACAACAATCTCGTGAATATCTATCGGTTTAAGGATATCTCTTCGAATCAAGATCTCACCTCACTTATAATCTTAACCAGAATATCACTGTTATACTTAATATTTTACATCAATAGGGTAACAAAACATTCAATACATAGACTATAACGATTGTACTGAGTGCAACTAATATAG
>CAZUDD010000206.1:0-2572 GCA_964619665.1 uncultured Desulfurococcaceae archaeon
ATCTAGAGATGGGTACTATGTAGACTCAGCTGGAGGATATCTCAGGATAAGAATTCCTAGCTTTATGATGGATGTAATTCATTTAAGAGGCGTGAGATACGATTTCATAGTCGAAAATGTGCCGTGGATTGACAATCGATTTATACAGATAACATTCTTTGAAGGAACAATGCCTATGATACGCATAAGCTCGATTAGAGATGCTTTAGGAATGTATGGACACAATAACGTGTTTCCAACACCTGCCAGATTCTACTATCTCGAAGATATACTTCTAAGCCTTGCACTATGGTCTAAAGGCTATAAGGTATTGTTATTAAAACACATAGCCGGCTTTCATTATAGAGAGCTAACTATAAAGACCATAAAATACTCGAAACAATTCCAAGATACGATTCTGAGAAATTATTTTGCATTAAGGAAATTCCTAGAACCGCATATACCACCATTTAGCATGCTCATAGACTTGATCATGATATTTAGACTGCTTACTAAGAGTATGGTAAGAAGATGTAACTATTTAGAGCATTACTTTAGGGGTATAAGATTTCATAAGGAGCTATCTAGAGTGCTCAACCTAAGACTCGATCTTAAGAGAATACCTCTACTCATTGAAGTTGGAATTTAGAATTTCTAGCAATTAAATCAGTCATAAATCTCTTAATCATCTGATGAGTTCTATGTAACCATGCTATAGGCAGACCATCAATTCTATTGCGAACTCCCAATCTAATCCTAGAGCTATACCATGCATGATATGCAACAATGAATTCCTTAAAATAATATGCAGTTAAGAGCGGTATTTCTGGGTGCATTTTCATGTCTAAGTAGAGTATTTTCCCTAGACATACATATGAGAGCCCATGATAAGGCTCGTATTGCCAATCAAATCTCCTTAACTTGGGACCAAATGTGCAATATCTACCATGCTTACTAACTACTTCATACGGTTTAATTAGCATTAGTGATGCATGTACTAAGGGATATGCCTTCCTTAGAAAACGGCTCTTTAAAACATCTCTATGAGTTTGTGGAATTTCAAGGTAATCTCTTGGACCTGCAAGTACGTATTTTCCATGAGTAAATGCCTTAATGAGTGGCACTATACCAGAAGTTAATATGCAATCATGATCCATAATCACTAGGACCTTTGTACCTACACTTGAAGCCATATTTATTAAATATTGGATTGCAAGTACATGATCTTGGAATTTAGAGACATTGAATAGAAGTGCTACATTGTATCTCCTGCATAAGTCCACAACTAAATTCCTAATCTTATGTGATGAACCATTATCTAGCACAATTACGGTTCCATCATGATATTTTCTGATGGATAGGATTGATAATAGAAGGAAGTCTGGCGCATTTAAATGTATTACAGAAAATACGAGATCTGTGAATTTCCGTGGTTTGAGTACCCATCTAATGTTCCTCTTATAGTGGTTATATTTACACTTAAAGAGCTCTAGAGATCTTACTTCATCACTCAGGACTGGAGAAATGATTTTGAGAATGCCTAATTTTGCCATATGAATATCTGGAGTGAATGGAATTATTTTCAGCATTTTATAGCACCTAGGTAATCAGAGATTTATTCCAAATCTTCTCTTAACATAGTCCTTAAGTATCTTAGGATAATCGCCCCAGATGCTTTTGTCATACCTTGCTAAATCCTTCCTACGTTTAAGTTTCTCGTAAAATATTCTCGCAGCTTCATACACATCATCTATTCCAAAATCATCTTTAATTCTCTGCTTAATATATTGCCATAGTTCAATCTTTCCTAACATATGTCTACGTCTCAGCTCCCACCAGTAGTGCCATTCCAGTAATCTTATGGGGGGTTTTACAGTTCTTAGATGTAGTGAAAGTGGCTTATTAATTTCTATTCTCTTATGGTAGGGAGGTGTGTAAAGAAATTCATAGTAGTCAATTTGGATAAATTTCGCACCTGGAGACTTAGTCACTAGCCAGTGCTCAATATGCAGAGGGTTCTCCGCATTTACATGGTACAAATCTACTTCGAAATTTATATGAGGCCAATATATGTTGTAGTATTTCCTCGGATCTAATGACTCTACAAGATTACGGATGACGTGTGGCATTTCATCTTTTGCAACATAATCGCCATCCCATCTCAATATCCAACGGCATGTGGTTAATTTCAGTGCTTTATTCGATATCGCTACGTAATCTGGACTAAAGTCTCTTATGTGGATGATGTTCAATCCGTACTCACTCTTTAGTCTATCTATTATCTGAGGTGTTTGATCCATAGTGGATTGATCTATAATTATATACTCATCCACTAAATCTTTTATACTGAGAATTGATGGTTCAATCCACCACTCCTCATCTTTAACTCTCATCATAGCTGATATGCATGAATTCCTGCAATACTCATTAGCAGGGGCTACTAAATGTAGTGATACAGCTAGGTCCCCTACCAAGTTACGAAGTAGCATTGTACCTCTTCGGCCTAATACGTACCTAATGAATTTGATGAGCTTACCCTTAAGTTCGGTGTGGGTCATGTTTAAACACCAAGCTATTTCCTAAGTAGTGATAC
>CAZUDD010000207.1:0-2561 GCA_964619665.1 uncultured Desulfurococcaceae archaeon
GTTCATGATGTCTATAGACTAATCGAAGATCCTAATACACTGTTTACAACTATATCATCGAAAACCTTCAGTGACGTATTTCAGCTAGCTCTAGAACTACGTGAATTCCTTGACGAGTGTATAGGTAATGAATGGAGAAGAGATTTTGAAGTAGTAATTAGAAGTAATAGTATTGAGCTTACAGTACATATCTAAGAATTGATTTTATAATGCAATATTTTCTCTACCAACAACTTCAATTAGTTTCCTAATACACTCTTCATCTCTACAGAAAACACCTATATTCCCTATCTTGACATTTTCAAGACCATAACTCTTCAAAATCCTATATGCTTGAACAATCTCATCTACAGAAGGAGTTCTTAGAGATGTTAATCTGTATTCGGGAAAGAATGCAAGTATCATTGTTGGTATAGACCTGTCCACACTAGATACGAGATTACCAAATTTTTCAAACTCATCTACTTCAACTATCGTCGGTATATACAGCAAGACTATTTCGAGAATAATTCCAAGATCTACTATCTGTGCTGGTAACTCCAAGATCCATTTATTTGTTGTACCACATAGGATATAGTATCTATCCTCAGAAAATGCCTTCATATCAAGCCAAATACTGTCAAGACCAGCTTCATATAGTTCTTCAAGATTTTTCTTTGTTAATCCATATCCATTAGTTTCAATATGTATCCAGATATCTGGGAATTCTTTCTTTATAAGCTTGAAGGTCTCTATATAGAATCTTGTCTGACAATATAGATCACCACCAGTAAACGATACAATATTTCGAGCTGGTCCCCAACCCTGAGGTGAGAGTAAGATCTTATCTCTATCTAGCTTTCTAGGACAGAAAGGCCCCGGAGTTCCATAGATTTTACACCAACCACAATGAGCACATAGATCAGATGCATGCCACATAGTAGCTCTATTACGTGGTTCCCATACCGTGATTATCTCTCTATATTTTTCAACTTCTTGAAGAATACCCCTGGGCGACATCCATTTTCCAATAGCTCTCTGCGTAAAGTACCAGCTATGACACATAGCACATTTATGATTGCAACAACTCTGATAAATAGATAGATAGTCTTCAGGTCTTGAGAGAACTATATCGTATATCAATCTATGGATAACTCCATTGATAACCTTTAGACCAGCAACACATGGTCTCTCAATACCATACTCTGTCTCGACAACATTACCACAAGGAGGATATCCCTGTACTGCTAAAGCACATTTCATTCTCTATACCTCGTATCTATACTTCAAGAAATTGTTCTCTTAGCCTACTGAAAATTCTATCCATCGAATGCAGCATCTCTTTGATTAGTGTTCTTTTATAAGTAAGTTCAACTAACTCGACTAGCTCAACTGCTTCTTCAAGAGTACTACCTATACCAACAACTCCATGCTTCTCTAAAATGATAGCTCTACAATTTTTCTCTACTAGATTACCTACATACATGGCTAGCTCCGTTGATCCAGGAGGTAGAACTGGTGCAATACAAATACGATTATCTAGAAGTCTATGTGATTCTAAGTCTTTAACAAGTTTATCGAAAAACTCCTCAGCGAAAACTGGAGCTACTACACCATGTATATGAACAACAGCTTTTGCATCTCTAGCTCTTCTATACACTTCAAGGTGAAGTTTTAATTCAGAGGTAGGTTTAGGACCCTCTATATGATTACCATCTATATCAACTACAGCTATATCATCTGTTTCCAACAGATACTTTATTCTTCTTGAGGGTGTAATCAGTATACGATTATCGGATATCCTATAGCTTATATTACCAGCTAAGGGAGTTATCAATCCCTTAAGATACAACATCTTCATTATTTCACATATCATCTTCTTCAGCTTAATTTCGTCCTCATAGATGGTGTGAACCATAGCTATAAACCCAAAACCCTCTTGACTATTTCTCCTAGTTTTGCACCAATTTCATGTTTACCAAATGTAGCTATATGTATGCCTTTTACAAGATCTAGAGATGTAATGTGATTAACAATCTTTTCAAAGAGATCAAAGTCAATGTTATCGATGGTTATCCTGAATTCTCTGCTTATACTCGTTCTTAGATACTCCTCGAATACTTTGATATCTTCTTCCTTTCTAAACACCGCTATAGTCGCTATGACTCCTATGTCTATACCTAACTGTTTTAGACGTCTGATGTACTCCTCAAACTTGTTGAGGTTGATAACTGGTTGTGTAAAGAGTGCTTCTGCACCAGCTTTAACTTTGAGTATACATCTCTTAATCTCTACATCAAGAGGTTCAAGAAATGGATTCGAGGTTGCAAATACGTGTATTCTAAGTGGTTGATGTATTCTACGATTTCTATGGTCTATACCTTTATCACTCAACAATCTAGCTACGTATATAAGCCTAACACTATCGATATCGAAAACTGGTTTTAATAATGGGTCATCTGAGAACTTAGGCCAATCTCCTGTTGTTATGAGAATATGCTTGATACCTGCAATTGCAGCACCTATAATGTCGCTCAATAAAGCATTCCTATTCCTATCTTTACATGTCATCTGTATCATTA
>CAZUDD010000208.1:0-2505 GCA_964619665.1 uncultured Desulfurococcaceae archaeon
CCTTAATACTCATGAATATATCTTCAAGTTCTTTAATGTACTTATATGCTGTTCTAAGTTCTTCAGATAGAATTATGTTTACTCGTTCAAAATCCTCGATATCGTGTGGAGCTATAAACTTAAGAACTATTAGATCTTCCTCATTAGCCGATAACCTTCCATTCAATAGTGCATGAGCAGCTATAACTTTGAGGCACTTACCCTTTCTTCTATCAGTTAAGTGTATGTTCTTAGACTCTAAGACTGAGAAGAGCTTTAAGAGTTTAGACTTTATTGGTGTTAGATCTACATAGAATACCAGGTTATGTAGTTTCTCTAAATCAGTTCTCTTTATAGATATCGATGGTTTTGGATATCCATCTTTCTCTATAGTCCATGCAGCTTCTAGTAGATCTCTCCATCTATCTTCTGATACAGGTCTTACGTAGTGTCTAATAAGAAATCTATCGTATAATGCTTCAAGTTCTGGATCTTCCGGAACTTCGTTACTTGCACCAAAAAGACTCCAAAGTTTAACTGGAATCTCTGTATAGCCATCATAGATTATTCTCTCATTCATTATTGTGAGTAGGGTATTGAGGATTGCTGAATTTGCTTTGAATATCTCGTCAAGAAATGCTATTTCAGCTTCTGGTAACTTATTACTTGTAATCCTAACATATTTTCCTTCTTTCAATGCATTTATATCTAGAGGTCCAAATAGTTCAGCTGGTTCAGTATACTTTGTGAGGAGATACATAAAGAATTTCATATTGAGTATCTGTGCTGCACGTCTAATCAGAGCACTTTTTGCTGTTCCCGGTTCACCAATAAGTACAGCATGTTCTTTAGTTAGTAGAGCTAGTACTATCACCTTAGCTTCTTCTTCTCTACTCACAAATGGTCTTGTAAGTTCTTGTAAGATTATCGATGGTAGTTTCAATATTGAGTTCAATTCTTCTCTATCTATAACTACATTATTATTCATACAGTTTCTACCCAGGTACCACAAAAGAAATTCAGCACGTACCCTTAAAAGTCAGTAATGGGCTTGGACTAATGAACTTGCATATAGATTAAGCATTTTAAGGCTATCTCTAATCATTGCTACATCAATGTATCCTCCTAAGGGAATATCTATAAGCTTTGTACTACCACGAGGAATAGGGATGAAATCGCACTTCTCTCTTTCACCAAGTTCAAATACTCTCCTTTCATCCATAAAGACCTTAAATAAAGACCTATTGAACAGCCTTAGAAGTCTAAACGAATCTTCTACTCTACCCATATCAAGCAATCTATTCAATACTAGTTCAAGGTTAAAGAGATCTAGAGCTATGTCAAGAGGTAGTGTATCTTTAAGCATCTTTTCATGGAATTTCTCTTTGAATTTCTCAATATGTAGTCTTACAATAGAATATCTATCTCTGAATACCCTGAATATGTTATCTGTCAATGCTATAACCTTATAAACAGTATCTAGGTCAACAACATTTTCTCTATCTAGCTGACTATGGTAGATACCTGAGCTAAGTACTTTTGAAAAACTATGGATAGTCATAGATGGAATTCCTATCTGTGCAAATGAATATGAATCGAATATAATATCATTATGATCTACGCTTTCAATATCGATATCTAAGTTCTTCAATGCATAGATTTCGAAGCCTCTACCTGAAATTTCAATGTTTTGCATTATGGTATCGTAATTAACTACAAAGAGTATTTTATCAAGGATACTTCTATTCTTAACTATGTGATTACGTGATCCTACTAACCAATAAAATGCTGATAGGGGATAAGGAAAACCTTCTTCAGCTGTAAATGAGACAAACCTAGTATCTACACGATATTTCTTCGATATATGCTTGGCTGCTGTCATAGCTATAGCTACTCCCAATATATTATCTGTAAAACCGCTAAACCAATGATCGTGGTGAGCAGTAACATAGACGATGCCCTCTCTATCACCATGAATATCAGCAACAACGTTATAACCAATAGATTCTCTTACTATAGCTTTAGCATAGATCCTGACATCTTCATCGATTAATTGCTTAGATATAGGTTTAGCAATATGAATTACAGGAATAGAAGGTGGAGTAGTGTTTTTATATATAGGTATGAGGTCTTCAACTACAACAATTCTTCTCAAACCATTGAATCTAGATACAAAGACTATTGCTTTAGGACTACAAATCTTTAAGATATTTACTAACATAGGAATATCATCAACATCTTCTGGTTCATCAATCAATACAATTCTATCTCTATACTCCATACATAGCCTATCACTATCTTTGAGGATCCTAAGAATACTAGGTGTATCTGTATAGATTGTCTTTCCATTTACATCTATCTCTCTTTGGGGTGGTAATAGAGAACATCTTAGAGATAGAGTCTGCAATTCTATTCTACACTCTATTTCTTCCCAACTCATAACGTTAACAGGTTCTAGTTTAACATTATCTGCAAAATCTTCAATTCTAGATCTTATATACTCAACAACTCTTTTTTCACATAGGG
>CAZUDD010000209.1:0-2495 GCA_964619665.1 uncultured Desulfurococcaceae archaeon
GTATTATCCTATCGGTCCTAGACATAATACAGCTTTCTATTTCAATATCACTGAATTCCTCTGGTTGTTTTAGAAAATGTACAGTTGTTGATACTGCTATAAGATACTCATCTTCCTTAAGTGTAGAAGAGGCAATGAGTTCAGCCGATGTTAATAGTAATAAGGAGAGAACTCCTCCATGAATAAACCCATGTTTATCGAGTAAGCTAGGTGCAAAGTCTAGCGAAATCTCAATACATTGACTAGTTCTATCTATACGAAGATCTTTAACGTTTACACGATCCCTAATCATTTCTGGTAGTCTATCAATGAAATCTCTAATTGAGTACCCCTCACTCAAGTTAAAACCCCATACTTCTCTATGTATGCTGTTTAAAGAATCTGTCTAAACCATGTTTATGTTTAGCCCTAAGTTTCGAGCTTTCTACAAATGAGAAGCCTTCCTTTGATAGTAGGATATAAGCTTCTTTTGAAATACCAGGTGCTACTAATACACCTTGAACATCGTATCCCTGTTCCCTATAGTATTCCACATATCTTTTTAATTGATTAACAGCACTTATTCCTGCTTTTTCATTCTTTACCTCCACTACTATTAGAGTTCCACGAGGTGATTTGAGTAAAACATCTATTTTTCCATAAGGTGTTGAAATTTCGCTACCGATAACTATTGCATTTTGCTCAATTATCGAAGGATTAGATTTTAGTAATTCTACCAAGTCTTTTTCTGTTCCAATAACTGTAAGCTTTGTTGTAGCTAGTTTACACACCTTTACAAAGTCTATGTGTTTAAACTCTATCAATATTTCTTCGTGAGGTGAAGTTCTGATGGATTTAAGTCTGAAGGTATTATCGAGACATTCAAATAGTACATGAGAACCCGGTGGTTGCCAATTTAGGGGTTCACGTTTTGATGCTTCATGTACTAACAATGTACCATCCGGTTTCACAAGAACTAATCGAGGTGCTTCCTCTGCATGAGAAGCAGCTCTGCCTAGATAGTCTATAGTCATTGTTCCGACAATTACAATCACATGCGTATGTCTATACTCATTGAGTTTTTTGGACAAGTTTTCGCAATGTATCTCTTCGATATCTAGACAAATCTTAGTATCTTCTACCATAGCAGAAGTTCCTCAGTGCTCCCTCAATAATATATACTATTTCTTGCAGATCTTTATCTCCTTGCAGTGTTATAGAGGCTGCTTCTGCATGACCTCCAAAAGATGATGATATACCTTTACTTTTTGCATATTCAGCTATTGTTTTACAGACTTCAAGAGCTTTTCCATGTTGAGCCCTCACGGTAATAACCACTTTCCTTCCCTCGTCTCTAACGATTAATACAGGTACAGAATACTTTCTACTATATTCAGAGGCGGCAATACCGAATAGACCAGCATAAAGCATCGACTCTGTCAATGAATATGTAAAGATTTTCCAACCACAAAAATCCACTGCTTTACGCTCCATGCTCTTCATAAGTAGTGAAAGCAACCACTTCGCCTTGTTATAGCGTTGAACTATACGAGGTGAATTCCAAAAATCTTTGTTTTCAACGATGCTATGAACTATATCAGTAAAAATCGATATATCTAAAGGATCCAAAGCTAATGATAGCTTGATTCTATCAGCTATCATCAGTAGATCCTCTGAATTGCATTGTTCTCCTTCACAAACATTAGCTACTCTAATAAGAAGCTGTTCATAGGGGTTAGGAGGGGATGAATATTTTGATAGAACCTGAGGTGTTGATTTAAGTTGATCCCAGTAAACCTCAACGTTCATTCTATAGAGTTCTTCAAGGAATTGTTTTGATGAGAGATGATGATCTATGAACACTATGTTAAGCGAAGGTTTAACTTCCATCAATTCTCTCAACGCTTTACACAGGTCTTCATTTAGGGCTATATCAAGCAATACCAGCTTATCTATAGATTGGATATTACTTCGTAACGAATAAAGATCGTGTGAAGCTCTCCAAGGCTGTGTAAACTTTAATATTATATTGTGTGGATAGAGATCTCTAAGAAATCTCCTAATGTAGAGTCCAGCTGCTATAACACCATCACAATCACCGTGGAATAGTAATGTAGCATACATAACCTAGATCCTCTTGCGATTAGGGTTTAGCTTGAAATTATCATATAAAGTTTTGAGTTTTGATTGGATATAGAGAGCATAGAGTCTAGAAACACTACAAGGAAGGAGCCACAATGACTGTTAAGATTGTATCAGAACTTAGGAAAGCCTACGAAACTCTGAGAAAGCAGAAATACCATTTAATTGGAGGTCATAGTGCTGTTAAGAAATGTTATTGGGTTCATAAAGTCTTAACAGAGGGAAAGTTCTGTTATAAAGCTAAATTCTATGGAATTGAAAGTCATAGATGTATTCAATTCTCACCTTCAACTCTATGGTGTTGGAATTACTGTCTACATTGTTGGAGATATAGACCTGCAGATAGATTATCATGGTCTCAGACAATACTACCC
>CAZUDD010000210.1:0-2485 GCA_964619665.1 uncultured Desulfurococcaceae archaeon
CCCTAGCACTTCAAGTACCAAACTTCGTTTATCTAGAACTTCTTCAATATCATCTATGACAACATTGTCTGTATACTCGTTGATCTTGAATTTGAGTGAATTACCCTGAAATACAATCTCTCTATCATCGTATGTAAGTTTAATCGATGAACCATCATAAAACAATGTAATTCTTGGGTTGATCTTAGTTATGGATATATTGTCGTTGTATTCAGAGTAAAACCATCTATGACAAATTCTCCCAGAAACAACATTACTATAGCTCTGTTCAACACATGCAACTCGTTTTAGGAAAGATCTTATTGTTGAAAGTGTTGATTGTATTTCCGATAGGACTTGCAGATATTCTTTTCGTGCTCTGCCTTCTCTTAAAGTTGATTTGTACCTAGATGAAAAGCTTCTAAACAATGTTTCTACGTATCTTAACATAGTATCTGATACTCTCAAGCTTATACTCACCTACTCACCGTAATAGCATTGTTTCTGCAGTAGATTACCCTACACTAAGACTTTAAAGCATATTGCTGTTTCCAGATCTCATTACACATAAAAAACATTTACGTCGAACTTCATCGACTTCCACAATGCATTCTCTGCATACGATTCTTCCACAAATACTACATCGTGTTACAGCTAGATTTCTCCAACAAACTCTGCAAACCATCATAGCGCATATAGTACAAAGACCTAGATTTCTGGACCAATGTTCTTCACATACATAGCGACCACATACAGGACACTTCTTTGTAGCTATGTTAGAATAACATACTTCACAATAAAGCATAAGTCTTTTTATGTCCTCTGAACATAGCATTTGAGGGGATGACCTAAGGGACACCTCTGAGTAGTGATGTGGGGTGGAGCGACGGGGACCCCTTAAGAACTTAACTTCTCTATGACCCATTTACTGCTATCCTTATAGTCATAGACTCTTATTCCTAGTTTTAGAAGTTCTTCACGTATTTTATCGGCAAGATCGTATTCCCTCCTTTTCCTTAGTTCACTTCTAACTCTTATGATTAACTCAACAAGCTTGTTTATGTAATCGAGATCTATTGCAGGTCTACGCTCGAAATATCTATCGAGAACTCCAAGAACTCTATTATATGACCATAACATATGGTAGGCTCTTAAGACAAGTGTGTAACTAGGTTTTGTTTCGATTTCACGAAAAATTATAGATGTTAGTTCTCGTATTGCCTTAAGTGCTTCAGATGTATTGAAGTCGTTACTCATTGCTTTGTGGAACTCTATATCTATTCTTTCTAATTCTCTAAATACTCTTAGTTCATTATCTGATAAACTATAGCTAGGCTCTACTTCATTCAATAGTCTTTGAAGTATGTTAACACAGTACACAAGTCTTTGATAAAAGTCTTTGAATTGCTGTAATATATCCTCATTGAATTCTAGTTGTTTTTTGTAATGTGCTGAAAAGACCCATAGTCTCAGAGTCTCTGGACCCCATTTCTCTAAAGCTTCTTTGGCATAGATAATGTTTCCAAGACTCTTACTCATCTTTTCACCATGAATCGTAAGATACCCTATATGAATCCAGTATCTAACCCAAGGCTTCACATCGTAGGCTGCCTCAGCCATTGCAATCTCATTTTCATGATGTGGAAATATCAGGTCTTGACCACCAGCATGAATATCGAATTGTTTACCCAGATATTTAGAGCTCATTACGGCACACTCTGTATGCCAACCAGGTCTGCCTTTACCCCAAGGAGATTCCCACCAAGGTTCACCAGGTTTAGCTGCTTTCCAAAGCGCAAAGTCAAATGGGTTCTTTTTCTCGTGTAGAAATTCTTCTTCTTGTCTCCATTCTTCTCTTTGTTTTCGACCAGATAGTTTTCCATAATCTGAAACTGTAGATAGATCGAAATAGACTGAACCACTTGGTGCTACATAGGCATAGCCTTTGTCTATGAGCATCTGTACAAACTCAATTATATCTTTGATATGCTCTGAAACTCTGGGATGTATATCTACTTTTATATTGAGTTTTTTCAATACTTCAAGATAATCAGCTGTATATCTATCAGCAATTTCTTTCCAGCTAACTCCTTCATCTTGAGCTCTCTTTATGATCTTATCATCAATGTCAGTTATATTCTGCACATGAATAACATCGTATCCTCGTAGCAATAGGTATCTCTTTATGAAGTCAAAAGCTAAGTATGCTCGTACATGACCAAGATGTGTATAGTCATATACTGTTGGTCCACAGAAGTACACCTTTACAATAGGGGGGTTAAGTGGTGAGAACTCCTCGATTGACTTAGTCAAGGTATTGTATAGGCGTATCTTTGTCAACACAAAGGTAGATCCCCTCATCTCACTCTATGCAGATACTTATAAACCTTCCTATACGTCTATTCCTATATATTTCAATTATTCTTCTTAACAAGGGTATTTCTTGAATTTTCTTAGCATCCAGTTTATCTAAGATTAAACCTCTTGGCTTTCCATATTGTGTATG
>CAZUDD010000211.1:0-2459 GCA_964619665.1 uncultured Desulfurococcaceae archaeon
TTTTTAAACACCTAAGTATTTTTACATTAGTCCATCCCTATGCCTTTCTTTGCAATTCTTAGTAAATTTCTATCACGCTTCATGCTTACTCTTCACCATTTCCCTTATTGTTTTAAGGAATTCTTCTACTGCTTTAATTGGCTCATTCGGCAAGTAACTTTCCACAACCTTATCTTCGCTACCATTGTGATAGTGTTTCGGAAAGGTTCTTACATAGCTATACTGGGAGTGCGGTGCGTTATCGTGACGATAGAGTTTTCCATCTATATGGCGTCGCTCATAATGTAAACTATACTTCCCAGTAGGGCTCCAATATATATCTAGAAAACTTCCATCGACCATGATAACCCTGATCTTTGCTAACACACCAGGCGGAATCTCATAGCGTACAATCTCGCTAATTATATCGTTAAATCTCCTCACACCTTCCTCAGTTAGCCAACGATAAATATCCTCAATGGGACGTCTTCTCAATTTCTTGAAGTACCTCTATGACACGCTTTTTCTCATCTTCCAAATTCTCAAGAGTAATCAGATCCTCCCACGCTGGATGTCCTGGTATGTCACCGCTCTTAATCTTAGCTTCAAGTTCACCTAGGCTCTTCACGTTATACCTGTTTAGTATTGACATTATTTCAACTTCAATAATTCTAAGCCTATGCTGAAGCCACAGCTTAATAGCATTTCTCTCTAAAGTCTCTGGCTCGATACCTAGCCTCTTAGCGATTTCAACTACTAGACTCAAACTATCTCCCCCATAAAGCTAGCATACCCTTGAACCCTACTAAGGGTTTTGAAACATGTTTAAACAGCTACATTGATCATCACAGTTGGTGAACGTAGCTTGAGGAGAAATTAAATGCACGGTACAGTTGTAGCAGGTTCGCCGAGATTAGAGTCTGTATCATCAGCACTTATAAGCTTCTGTCTCAATGGTTAATGAGCATCTAGGACAGATACGACAAGAATTCATACTTGTCTAGTATATGGGGTAGCTAATCTAGGGAATTGGCGTTATTAGAGCTTGTCTTTGTGTGTGACCAAGGTTAATAGTCCCTATGCGGATAGTGTTCTTAGAAGGAGATTAGAGTGGCTAAAACTAATACTAAGCGAGTTTTCATTGAGGTTCCAGAGAATCTCAGGATTCCTCCCGAAGAGCTTGAAGAGAGATTACGAGTAGAGCTAGCCTTGAAGCTCTAGATCAGGCTCGCAAAATAGCTGGTTTATCCAAGTGGGATTTCCTAGAACTACTAACCAGGGAGAGGATACAAATACACTATAGAGAAGAGGAGTTGAAGGAGGATCTAAAGGTTGCCAAAAACTTGCAGGAAAAGCAAGAGACAGTGAAGCAGTGAAGGAAGAGCTACCTGTAGTCTCTAACTCGAGTATTATTATCGCATTCGCTAGAATATGCCGTCTAGACCTTCTAGAGAAGTTCTTTGGGAAAGTCGTTGCCTAGAGGCTGTTTAGAGAGAGGTAACGGTTGAAAGTAAACTTAGTCACGAGAAGATATCGACAGGGTTTATCCGTGTAGAAGAGGTGCACGACAAGAGGCTGGCATCACTTCTCAAAGGATTCATTGATGAAGGTGCTATCACTAGAGGTCAATGCCAACATAATACTTGTTGATGAGCGTGACGCAAGAAACTTGTAAGTAGTCTATTGGATAGAGTAGCGATTAAGGTCATGACCAACATACAGCTCAAGGATAAATGGTCACTATTTACTTATGAAAAACCTTCCCCAAGCACTACAAAGGAGAAATTAGATAGTGCAACAGTCGTGAGGATTCCACATTCCGAGGTTCAGGTCATAGCTGAGAAAGAGTTGGATAGACTAGGCAGAGCAAAGACTATTGTGGCGGGCCCGCCGGGATTTGAACCCGGGACCACCGGCTCCGGAGGCCGGCACCCTGTCCAGGCTAGGCGACGGGCCCTCCTCGATATCTTTGTTTAGTTAATAACTTAATAGCTTATTGTCTATTCTCTATGTCTTTTCTCGACTATAGTCATCTTGTAGAGGAATATTATCGTTATTACACCTATTGCTATATCCATAGCTATGTTATCTCTGGATATACTAGCTATCATCTCTTTAACACTGTATAGATATCTAGATGGGTTGAATATTGCTTGAAATGCTTTTTCAGTACCCTGTTTCTTCACTATTTCTTTCAATAGCTCTGGCTTTCTAGAGTATCCTTTTGCGTTTATAGCTATGAATATCTTTGAAGGTTCTACACCTCTACAAAGCACCTTGATTAACTCTAGAATGACTGTTCTTGAAGGACTATTCCTTATCTTCATAACAGAGTTTATAAAGGGTGTACCATCAGATAACACAACAACTTTAGTGTTTTCGAGATTACATAGTGATGCAAGTACATATCTATTAACACTCGATACAACTTTACATCTCTCATCATGAATTCTTAGAACAGCTGCATCTCCATATACAAT